>JAEZBP010000079.1 GCA_023427125.1 Pseudomonadota bacterium
CGCCCGAGGGCTGCGGCTGCCGCGTGGGATCCCCGAGCGCCCCAGCGCTCGCGGCCCCGTCGATCGCGATCGCCCTCGTCCTCCGGCGCCGCCGGCGCGCATCGCGCGGTCGAACGCACGAGGCCCCGCCGGAGCGAGGCCTCGTCACGTCGTCGCGCGCCGAGCGCCGTGGCGCTCGCTGAGCCCGATCAGCTCTCGACGATGATCTCCACGCGGCGATTGCGCGCGTGGCACTCGTCGGTGTCCTCGGTGCAGACCGGCTCGGTCTCGCCCGCGCCGCGGGCGTCGAGCTGGATCGTCACGCCACGCTCGCGCAGGGCGTCGACGACCGCCTGCGCGCGCGCCTCGCTGAGCTGGAGGTTGTGCGCGTCGTCACCGGACGCGTCGGTGTGACCCACGACGTGCACGACGCGCAGCTCGGTGTGCTCCGCGAGGACGGCCGCGATGTCGGCGATGAGCTGCTGCGACTCCTCCACGATGACCGCGCTGTCGTGCTCGAACCGGATCGTGTCATCGAGCGTGATCCGATCTCCGGTGAGGTGGGCCTGCGAGACCCGGCCCGCGGTACGGGCGGTCGCGCTGCCACAGCCGACGGCGAGCACAAGGAGAAGACAAGAGATGATGGAACGCATGTGGAATACCTCGGAGCCACCACCTCGTCCGAGCCATGGTGGCACGAAAACCGGAGCGGCTCGGCGGCCGTTGGTAGCAGACGCGGGGGCGTCGACAAGCCGGCGGTGCGTCAGAAGCGGCGGCCGCGCCAGACCGCGAGGTCCACGTCCTGCTGCGCGGCGTAGCGCACCTGCACGCGGATGAGCTCGCCGTAGGTGCCCGGCATCCGATCGGCCATCGCGAGCAGCACCTTGCCGGTCGCCGCCGCGTCGTTGGCCGCGCGGTGTGCGTCCTCGAGCGGGATCGCCAGGTGGGCGCAGATCTCGCCGAGCTTGGCGCTCTGATCCGGGAAGAGCTCGCGCACCCAGACGAGCGGATCGATCCACTCGACGTCCGACTGCATCGCGGGCGGCAGGTGCTCGCCCCAGATGTTCTCGCCCATCCGCTCGAGCTCCGCGAGCAGGAAGCGCTTGTCGAAGCCGGCGTTGTACGCGACCGGCAGGCGCCCCTCGAGCTGCACGCGGATCTCGGACCAGGCCTGCTCGAACGCCGGCTGTCCGCGCAGCATCTCGTCGGTGATGCCGTGCACCGCCGTCGACTCCGCCGGCACCGGCATGCCCGGATCGACCAGCCAGTTGTGGCTGCCGGTCATCACGCCGTCGTCGAAGCAGACGATGCCCATCTCGATCACCCGGTCGACGCTCGGGTCGAGGCCGGTGGTCTCGAAGTCGATGATCGCCAACGAGCCCGTCGCCCAGACCAGATCGGCGTCGAAGCCGCTCGCGAGCCCGCGGACGGCGACGGCCATCCGCGCCTTGGCGATGCGATCGGCGATCCCGGGGTAGTGCCGCCCGGTGGGAAAGCACCCGCATATCTCGACCTGCCCGCGCACCGCGCGCGACCATCCACCATCCGTCGATCGCGCGCAAGGCTCGCGTCTTCCCGTGCCAGCGCGCGAAGCGCGCGAGCCCGAGCCGAGCACGCAGAGCATGCACATCGGCGTGACGAGCCCAGCCACACGGCACGGCTCGGGCACGGAGCAGGGCGCTTCAAAGGGCGCCCTGCTAGATCGCCGAGAGCGTGACCGGCTATCGCGGACGCTTCGCGCCCTCTCCGACCGGACGGGCGCACCTCGGGACCGCGCGGAGCGCGCTCCTCGGCTGGCTGCGCGCGCGCAGCGAGGGGGGCGCGTTCGTGATCCGCATGGAGGATCTCGACGGCCCCCGCGTGGTGCCGGGCGCGGCGCAGGCGATGCTCGACGATCTGCGCTGGCTCGGCCTCGACTGGGACGAGGGCCCCGACGTCGGCGGCCCCTTCGGCCCTTACGTGCAGTCGGAGCGGCTCGAGCGCTACCGCGAGGCGGCCGAGGCGCTGAGCGCGCGCGGGCACACCTACCCGTGCACCTGCTCGCGCAAGGAGATCGCCGAGATCGCCTCGGCGCCGCACGGCGAGGAGGGCCCGCGCTACCCGGGCACCTGCCGCGAGGGTCCCTCCCACCCCGAGCGCGAGCCCGCGATCCGCTTCCGGATGCCCGAGCCGGCGCCGGTCTTCGAGGACGTCTTCGTTGGCCCGGTCGCGCTGCCGGGCGACGACTTCGTCATCCTGCGCAAGGACGGCGCCTTCGCCTATCAGCTCGCGTGCGTGGTCGACGACGCGGCGATGCGGATCACCGAGGTCCTCCGCGGCGCGGATCTGCTCGCCTCGACGCCGCGCCAGCTCGCGCTCTACCGCGCGCTCGAGCTGCCCGAGCCGCGCTTCTTCCACGTGCCGCTCGTGCTCGGCCGAGACGGCGAGCGGCTCGCCAAGCGCCACGGCGCGATCACGATCGCGGAGCTGCGCAGGGAGGGCATGACCGCCGCCGAGCTCGTCGGCCGGCTCGCCTCCGGCGCTGGGCTCCTCGAGGAGGCGCGAGCGATCGAGCCCCGAGCGCTCATCGAGCGCTTCGAGATCGCCCGCCTCCGCCGCGAGCCGGTCGTTCATGCCCCGAAAACAGGGTGATTTTGACTTCGTGCCGCGAAATCGCCGCCGAAAATGATCGGCGGTCAGATCCGGCGCCGAATTTGCGACAAAATGTCAGTGTCTCAGACATTCTGTCGCAAAATCGCGGCGCCGCCGCACCGGAGCTGACTTCTCGCCGCGAATTCTTGACAAAAAGTCAGTTCGACTAAGGTTCGGCTGCGAATTCTCGACAACAAGGCAAACCAGCTCGTGGTCTGTGCCAATTTGCGCTTCGAAAGTCACCGGAGCTGACTTCTTGTCGCGAATTCACTGCTGGATGTCAGAATGTCGCAGGGCCCGCCGGCTACACGCCGGTCCGACCCGGCTCCAGATAGAACAGCGCGCCGAAGAGGGCGGCGTAGAGCCCGACGAGCACCAGGAACAAGAGCACGCGGTACGCGACCGCCGCGAGCACCGCGGCGTCGGTGCTGCAGCGGTGCGTCTCGCGGAGCGCGATGACCTCGACGCCGATCATCCAGAAGTACGTGAGCGGGCCGAGCACGGGGATGAAGACCCAGACGCCCGGGGCGTTCGCGTAGCTCAGGACGCGCAGGGTGTCCTCGAAGCTCGCGCCGGTCTTCTTGAGGAGCGCGAGCGTGCCGTGGCTGGCGGCGGCCGCCACGACCAGCCCGAAGAGCGCGTTGGCCGGGCCGACGAGGAGCGCGAGGGGGCTCATGCCGGCGAACACGCAGCCGTACGCGCCGAGGAAGATCCCGACGAGCGACGAGGTCTCGCTCTGCCCGATCAGGGCGACGGCGCCGCCGCTCACCATCATGAGCACGCCCGAGACGAGGTAGGTGAGGAGCAGCCCGAGGGTGTGCGAGAGGACCCCGTGCGCGACCGCGCCGAGCGAGCTCGCCTGCGTCGTCGGCGTCCGGAAGAACGCGGTCGGCGAGCGCGAGCAGAGCCGCACCGTGGTCCAGAACGCGCGCCAGTTGCCGAGCTCCTTGCGGCGCTCCCACGGGATCGGCTCGCCGAGGCCCTTCTGGGCGCACGCCTGACAGACCTCGCGCTCGTCCACCGCGCTGAACACGCAGGCGGGGCAGCCGAAGGTGCCGCAGCGCGTGCAGAGGAACGAGGCGTCGAGGTCGGGGTGCACGCCGCACGCGGCGCCGGGAGGCAGCGCGGGCTCGGTCGCGCTCGGCGCCTCGCTCAGAACTTCCCCGTCACCGAGAGGAACGTCATCTTGTCGTTCGTCTCGCGCAGGCGCGCCGAGAGGATCTTCACGAAGTTCCAGAGGATCTCGTAGGCGAGGTCCTTGTCGAGGAAGAGGAGATCCTCGAGCGCGCTCTTGGTGAGCACGAGCAAGCGGCAGCGCTCGTGCACGCGCGCGTCGGCGCTGCGGGGGAAGTCGTCGATGAGCGACATCTCGCCGAACGCCTGCCCCGGCCCGAGCACGGCGAGCGCCTCCTCGCCCATGCCGGCGACCTCGCGGCTGATCCGCACCTTGCCGTCGAGGATGAGGTAGAGCTTGTCGCCCACGTCGCCCTCTTTGAAGATCACCTCGCCGAGCCGGAAGGACTCCTCGGCGCAGACCGCGGCGAGCCGCTCGACGCCGTCGCGGTGCAGGTCCTTGAAGATGTGGATCTTGGCGAGCGCCTCGGCGACGTCGGACATCGCCGCCACCGTATCAAGTCGGCGGCACCCCAGCCAAGCGGAGACGACGAGGGGCGTAGCGATGGCGTTGGTCGACAGGGCCCCATCGCTTCGCGATGGGATCGCGTTCGTAGGTGCGGAGCACCGTAGGACGAGGACTTGGGAGGGGGGCCATTGGCGGCTTTGCCGCTGGTCCACAGCCCCTCCAGCCAACTAGGTGAGGCCGTGCTCGGCGAGCCAGCGCTCGGCCTCGATCGCGGCCATGCAGCCGGTGCCCGCGGCGGTGACCGCCTGGCGGAAGACCTTGTCCTGCACGTCGCCGGCCGCGAACACGCCCTCGACGCTGGTCCGCGTCGAGTCGGGCTGGGTCACGATGTAGCCTTGCTCGTCGCACTCGAGCCAGTCGCGGAAGACCTTGCTGCTCGGGATGTGCCCGATGGCGACGAACATCCCGGTGCACTCGATGACGTGCTCGGCGTCGGTCTTCAGGTTCTTCACGCGCACGCCGGTGACCTCGCCCTTGGCGACGTCGAGCACCTCGGTGACCGCGCTGTCCCACACGAAGCGGATCTTCGGGTCCTTGAACGCGCGCTCCTGCATGATCTTCGAGGCGCGCAGCTCGTCGCGGCGGTGGATCACCGTGACGCTCCGGCAGAGCTTGGCGAGGTAGAGCGCCTCCTCCATCGCGGTGTCGCCGCCGCCGATCACGACGACGTCCTGCTCGCGGAAGAAGTAGCCGTCGCAGGTCGCGCACGCGCTGACGCCGTGGTTCTTGAGCTTGTGCTCGCTCTCGAGGCCGAGGTAGCGCGCCGAGGCGCCGGTCGAGATGATGATCGAGTGGGCGGTGTACTTGGTGTCGCCGACGAAGACCTCGAAGGGGCGCTTCGCGAAGTCCACGCGGTCGACGTCCTCGGTGATGAGCTCGGTGCCGAAGCGCTCCGCCTGGTCGCGGAACTGCTTCATCATCTCGGGCCCCGTGATGCCGTTCGGGAAGCCCGGGTAGTTCTCGACCTCGGTCGTGTACATGAGCTGCCCGCCCGGGATCATGCCGTCCATCATCTGCCCCTCGATGCAGGGCGGCCGGAGGTTGGCGCGCGCGGCGTAGAGGGCGGCCGTGCGGCCGGCGGGCCCCGAGCCGATGATGATGACGTTGCGCGGCTGCTCAGCGATGTCGTTCGACGGCATGTGACTCCCAGGCCTCAGACAGATGGAGCCACGAAAAGCTCCTGGCCAGCCCTTCCACTAGCCCAACCCGGGGCCTATGGGCAATCTCGTCTTTGGGTGGCCTCGAGTCGGGCCGTCCAAAACGGTGAAATTATCCCATGGTTACGCCGCTCGGGGGCTCCCTGCGATTGGGGGGCGCGGCGAGCGACGTCATTTCTCGGTCAGGGGGAAACGTGCTGACACACCGGCACTTGGAAATCGTCGAGGGGCTGTTCGACCTGGATCCGGTTCGCAGCTACGCACGTCGGGGGGCCGAGCGGCTCGCCGACCTCGTGGGGGCGAACGGCTTCAGGCTCGAGATCGGGCAGGAGGTGCATCAGAGCGATCCGCCGC
>JAEZBP010000118.1 GCA_023427125.1 Pseudomonadota bacterium
GGACATGGAGATCGCGCACGCGACCGTGGGCGTCCAGGCCGACCACCAGGTCGCCGAGGCTCGCGAGGGTCGCTCGCAGGCGCTCCTCGCTCGTCCTCCGCGCCTCTTCCGCGCGCCGGTGACCGACGACCAGCGCGTGCTCGCGCAGCGCGCGATCGAGGGTGCGGGGCATCGCGTCGAGCGACGCCGGCGTCTTCACCACATAGTCGAGGGCGCCGCCGCGCATCGCCTCGACCGCGACCGACTCGTCGCCGTGGCTGGTCATCAGGACGAGCGGGCAGCCGCGCGCGGACGCGTAGGGCAGGAGATCGAGGCCGCGGCCGTCCGGCAGCACGAAGTCGGCGAGCACCGCGTCCGGCGTGGCCGCCTCGAGCGCGTCGCGCGCCTCGGCGCACGTCGCCACCACGGTGAACGCCACCTCGCGGCCCGCCGACTCGTACGCGCGGCGGAGCAGCTCGACGTGCGCGTCGTCGTCCTCGACGATCAGGATGCGCGTGGCGGTCACCAGGCTCGCTCCAGCGCGCGGGCCGCGCTCATGTGGCGAGCCGGTTGCGCAGCCCCCAGTAGCGCGCCACGTCCGTGAGCAGCGCGGACAGCCGGGCGAGCTCGAGCGGCTTGACGAGGTAGCTGTTGACGTGACGGTCGTAGGCGCCGCGCAGGTCGGCACGCGCCCTCGAGGTCGTCAGCACCACGACCGGGACGCGGCGCAGCAGCGGGTGCGCCTTCAGGTGCCCGAGCAGCGTGAGGCCGTCCATCTTGGGCAGGCGCAGATCGAGGAGGACGAGCGAGGGCAGCGCGTCGTCGCCGCGCGCGCCCGCCTCGAGGAGCGCGAGCGCGCTCTCGCCGTCGCACACCCGCCGGAGGAGGACCTCGAGGCCCGCTTCCTCGAAGCAGCGCGCGACGAGCTCGGCGTGGCCGTCGTCGTCCTCGACGAGAAGGATGTCGGCTCTCACGCTGTGACCCCCTTGTTCGTCATCCCCCGGAGCTCCGTTGCGATACGCTCAGCGTGCCGTGGACAGCCCGCCGGACACAAGCGCGGAAACGAGCCCCGCGAACGATTGGTACGAGGAGGCGCTCGCTGCCGGCGGGATCGCCCTCTTTCGCTGGCACCCCGGCGGGGGCCGGTGGACCTTCTCGGCCCAGGTCGAGGACCTCCTGGGGCTGGCGCCGGGGGCGTTCGATGGGACGCTCGAGGGCTACCTCGCGCACGTCGAGCGGGAGGACGCCCCGGCGCTCGAGGCGGCGCTCTCGGAGCTGGCGGCGCCCTCCGGCGCGCCCCGCCATGTGCACCGCCACCGCGTGCGCTCCGGCGGCGGCGAGGTGCGCTGGATCGAGCTCCGGGCGCAGGTCGCGCGCGACGGGGAGGAGCAGGCGACGCGGGTGCTCGGCACCCTCCACGACATCGGGCGCGTCGTGGGCCTCGAGCGTGCGTCGAGCACGCGCGAGGCGCAGGTCGGCGCCTTCGTCGACGCGATCCCCGGCCTCGCGCTCGTGATCGACGAGGACGGCCGCTACCTCGAGGTGTTCGGGCCCGACGAGCGCTTGCTCGCGCACTCGCGGGACGCGCTGGTCGGCCAGACCATGCACGAGGTGCTGCCGGAGACGGCGGCGTCGTTCTTCCTCGAGGTGGTGCGCGACGCCATCGGCACGGGTCAGGCCCGCAGCTTGGATTACCCGCTCACGACCTCGAGCGGCGTCGAGACGTTCTTCGAGGCGCGGGTCGCGCCGGTGCGCGGCGGCTGGGACGGGCGGCGCGCCGTGATGTGGATCGCGAACGACATCACCGAGCGGCGGCGTACGGAGCACGCGCTGCGCGCCAGCGAGGAGCGCTATCGGACGGTGGTCGAGCTGCTCGCCGAGGGCGTGCTGGTGGTCGGCTCCGACGGGACGATCCTCGCGAGCAACCCGAGCGCCGATCGCATCCTCGGCTTCACCTCGCGCGATCTCAGCGGCAACAGCACGTTCTCGCTGGGCGGGTGGGTCGTGAAAGATCGGCACGGGGCGTGCGTCGCTGCGGAGGACTTCCCGGTCGCGCGGGCTCTCCGCGGCGAGCAGTGCGGCGCCGAGCTCTTGGCTGTGCGCTCGCCGGATGACGCGCTCGTCCGCTGGCTCGAGGTGAGCGCGCGCCCACTCGAGTTCGCCGGGCGGAGAGGCGCGGCGCTCGTCTCGCTCGTCGACGTGACCGAGGAGCGGCGCGCCCACGACGCGCTCGCCGAGAGCGAGCGGCAGCTGCGCTCGGTCATCGAGAGCGCGGAGGTGACGCTCTGGCGCTTCGACACCGAGGGGCGGGTGCTCTTCGCGGGCGGGCGCCTGCTCAGCAAGCTGGGCCTCACGCCGGAGCACGTGGCCGGCTCGAGCGTGCTCGAGGACGGTAGCGCGCTGCTGCGCGCCGACGTCCAGCGCGCGCTGCTCGGCGAGGAGGTCCGCGGCGAGCGCGAGTGGAACGGGGTGACGCTCGACATCGTGCACACGCCGGTACGCGGCCCGAGCGGGGCGGTCGCCGGGCTCATCAGCGTCGGCGTCGACGTCAGCGAGCGCACGCGTGCGAGCCGCGAGCGCGAGCGCTTCGTCAGCGAGCTCGAGGCGAAGAACGCGGAGCTCGAGCAATTCAACTACACGGTGAGCCACGATCTGAAGAGCCCGCTCATCACGATCCAGGGCTTCGTCGATCTCCTGCGCAAGGACCTCGACGCGCAGCGGCCGGAGCGCGTCGCGCGCGACCTCGAGCACATCGCGAAGGCGACGGCGCGCATGCAGCGGCTCCTGGACGACCTGCTCGACCTCTCTCGGGCGGGGCGCATGCTGCGGCCGGAGCGCGCCCGGCTGGCCGAGCTCGTCGACGAGGCGCTGGCGCAAGTGGAGGGCGCGGTGAGCGGCCGCGGCGTCTCCATCAAGGTGGAGGAGGGGCTGCCGGAGATCCACGCCGATCGCACCCGCGTGCTGCAGCTCCTCCAAAACCTCATCGACAACGCGGTGAAGCACCTCGGCGAGCAGCGCGCGCCGCAGATCAGCATCGGCGTGCGCGGCGACGGAGTGATCTACGTGAGGGACAACGGCCGGGGGGTGGCCGAGCGCTTCCACGACACGATCTTCGGGCTCTTCGAGCGGATCGATCCGAGCGTGCCCGGCACGGGCGTCGGACTCGCGCTCGCGCGGCGCATCGTGGAGGCGCACGGAGGCAAGATCTGGGTCGAGTCGGAGGGGATCGCGGGCGAGGGCAGCGCGTTCTGCTTCACGCTGCCGAGGGCCGTCCCGCCGTGAGGGTGTGCTAAGGCTGCGCTCCGCTACGAGGAGGACGCGTGAACGAACAGAGGCCCATCACCCGGCTGATGTGCGCGAACCGGGGAGAGATCGCGATCCGGGTGTTTCGCGCCGCCACCGAGCTCGGCATCCACACCGTCGCGATCTACAGCGAGGAAGATCGCGTTCACCTCCATCGCTACAAGGCCGACGAGGCGTACCTCGTGGGCAAGGGCCTCGGGCCGGTCGGGGCGTACCTCGCGATCGATCGAATCATCGAGATCGCGAAGGAGGCCGGCGTCGACGGCATCCACCCGGGCTACGGCTTCTTGGCCGAGAACGCCGAGCTCTCGCGCGCCTGCCGCGAGACCGGCATCGCCTTCGTCGGGCCCTCGCCCGAGGTGCTGCGCGCGTTCGGCGACAAGACCGCGGCGCGCAAGCTCGCGAGCAAGGCCGGCATCCCCACCGTGCCCGGCACCGAGGATCCGATCGCCACCTACGAAGAGGCCGAGGCCTTCGCCGAGACCTTCGGCTTCCCGATCATGGTCAAGGCCGCGATGGGCGGCGGCGGCCGCGGGATGCGCGTCGTCCGCGCGAAGGAGGAGCTGAAGGAAGCGTTCGAGCGCGCGAGCAGCGAGGCGCTCTCGGCCTTCGGCGACGGAGCGATCTTCCTCGAGCGCTTCGTCGAGCACCCGCGGCACATCGAGGTTCAGATCCTCGCCGACGCCGCCGGTGACGTGATCCACCTCTACGAGCGCGACTGCTCGGTGCAGCGCCGCCACCAGAAGGTCGTCGAGATGGCGCCCGCGCAGAAGCTCGATCGCGCGGTGCGGGACGCGATCTGCGCCGACGCCGTGAAGCTCGCGAGGGCGGTCGACTACCGCAACGCGGGCACCGTCGAGTTCCTCGTCGATCGCGAGGGCAGCTACTACTTCATCGAGGTCAACCCGCGGATCCAGGTCGAGCACACCGTGACCGAGCAGGTCACGCTCATCGATCTGGTCCAGGCGCAGATCCGGATCGCGGGCGGCGCGACCCTCGCCGAGCTCGGCCTCGCGCAGGAGCGCATCGAGCTGCGCGGCGTGGCGATCCAGTGCCGCGTGACGACGGAGAACCCGCGCCGAGGCTTTCAGCCCGACACCGGGCGCATCGAGGTCTTCCGCGAGGGTGCCGGAATGGGCATTCGGCTCGACGGCGGCAGCGGCTACGCGGGCGCGCAGATCAGCCCCGACTACGACTCGCTCCTCGTGAAGGTCACCGCCCACGCGGGCACGTTCCGAGAGGCCGTCGACAAGCTGCACCGCTCGCTCGCCGAGTTCCGCGTGCGCGGCGTGAGCACCAACATCCCCTTCCTCCACAACGTGCTCCGGCACCCGCGCTTCTCCGCTTTCGACGTCGACACCTCGTTCGTCGATGACACGCCCGAGCTCTTCCAGTTCCCGACGCGCAAGAACCGCGCGCAGCGCCTGTTGCGCTACCTCGCGGACGTGGCGGTCAACGGCGCGCAGGTGCCGGGCATGAGCGGGGCCCCGCCGAGCAAGGGGATCGCGAGCGTGCCCGAGCACGACAAGACCCTGCCCGCGCCGCAGGGCTGGCGGGACATCCTGGAGCACCGCGGCCCCGCCGAGCTGGCCAAGGCGGTGCGCGCGCATCGCGGCCTGCTCGTGACCGACACGACCTGGCGCGACGCGCACCAGTCGCTGCTCGCCACCCGCGTGCGCACCCGCGATCTGGTGGAGATCGCGCCCGCCACCGCGCACCTCATGCCCGGGCTCTTCAGCCTCGAGATGTGGGGCGGCGCGACCTTCGACGTGGCGCTGCGCTTCCTGCACGAGTGCCCGTGGGAGCGCCTCGATCGGCTGCGCGAGAAGGTCCCGAACATCCCTTTCCAGATGCTGCTCCGCGGCGCGAACGCGGTGGGCTACACGTCCTACCCGGACAACGTCGTCGTCGAGTTCGCGCGGATGGCGAAGGAGCACGGCGTCGACGTCTTCCGCGTCTTCGACTCGCTGAACTATGTTGAGAACATGCGCCTCGGGATCGACGCGGTCGGCCAGGCCGGCGGCGTGATCGAGGCCGCGCTCTGCTACACCGGCGACGTCAGCGATCCGACGCGCAAGAAGTACTCGCTCCAGTACTACGTCGACCTCGCGGGGCAGCTGGTCGAGCGCGGCATCCACATCCTCTGCATCAAGGACATGGCGGGGCTCTTGAAACCGCGCGCCGCGACGATGCTCGTCTCCTCGCTCCGCCGCGCGTTCCCGGAGCTGCCGATCCACGTCCACACCCACGACACGGCGGGCACGGGCGTCGCGTCGATGCTCGCCTGCGCGGAGGCGGACGACGACGTCGGCGACGTGGCGCTCCCGGCCATGGCGGGGCTGTCCTCGCAGCCGACGATGGCGGCCGTCGTCGCCGCGCTGCGGGGCACCACGCGCGACGCGTCGATCGATCCGGACGCGATCCAGCAGCTGAACGCGTACTGGGAGACGGTGCGCGGCAGCTACGCGCCCTTCGAGACCGGCCTGACCGGCTACGCGCCGGACCTCCACGAGCACGAGATCCCGGGCGGCCAGTACACGAACCTGCGCTTCCAAGCGGCCTCGCTCGGCCTGAGCGGGCGCTGGTCGTCGATCAAGCGCGCCTACGCGGCGGCCAACCGCCTGCTCGGCGATCTGATCAAGGTCACGCCGAGCTCGAAGGTCGTCGGGGACCTCGCGCAGTTCATGGTCCAGAACGATCTCGACGAGCGGGACGTGCTCGCGCAGGCCGACACGCTCTCGTTCCCTTCGAGCGTCATCGACTTCCTCGAGGGGCGGCTCGGGCAGCCCCATGGCGGCTTCCCGGAGCCGCTGCGCACCATGGCGCTCCGAGGCCGCCCGCCGATCGACGGGCGCCCGGGCGCGACGCTGCCGCCGCTCGACCTCGCGGCGCTCGAGCGGGAGCTGCGCGAAGAGCACGAGCACGCGCGCATCCGGGACGTCGACGTGATGAGCGCGGCGCTCTACCGCGAGGTCTTCCGCGAGTATCGCGACTTCCGCACGCAGCACGGCGACGTGAGCGTGCTGCCGACGCGGCTCTTCCTCGCGTCGATGGAGATCGGCGAGGAGGTCAACGTCGACATCGAGCGCGGCAAGACGCTGATCATCAAGCTGACCGCGGTCGGCGAGCTCGACGCGACCGGCCACCGCACCGTCTACTTCGAGCTGAACGGCCAGCCGCGGCAGGTCCGGGTGCGCGACAAGAAGGCGACGAACGTCGCGGCCAAGCGCGAGCGCGCGAGCAAGGAGCCGGGCTCGGTCGGCGCGCCGATGCCGGGCAGCGTGGTGGACGTGAAGGTCCGGGAGGGCACGAAGGTGGTCAAGGGCGAGCCGCTCCTCGTGCTCAGCGCGATGAAGATGGAGACGGTCGTCGCCTCGCCGCTGAGCGGCACGGTGAAGAGGGTGGCGGTCGCGAAGAAGGACACGCTGGCCGCCGGCGATCTCCTCGTCGAGATCGAGCCCGAGACCGCCGAGGACGAGGCCGCGTGAGCGCGGCGGCGGCGTTACGAGGCGCGACGTGGATGACCGGCGCGTTCGCGGCGAGCAACGCCGTCGAGATCGTGCCGGCAAGCGCGCTCTTCCTCACGACGCTTGTCGGCGCGCCGCCCTCGACGCTCGTGATGCTCTCGGCGGGGCTGGCTTGCGCGGGCGCGCTCGCGCAGATCGGCATCTATGCCTTCGCGCTTCGCGGGCTCGTGCGCGGCGCGCCTCGCGTTCCTTGGATCGCGGTGGTCGCCCTGACGATCCTCGCGCTCGTCGCCTACCCGGTACGGACGGCGAGCTCCTACGGCATCATGACGCTGCTCGCGCACCGGGGGAACGAGGCACTCGCGGAGTACGCGATGGGGAGCACGTACGTGCACTTCGGCGCGGGACTCGCACACGTCGCGATCACCGCGGGCGCGCTCATCGCGGCGGCAACGATGTGGAGCCGGCGCACCGCCTCGCCCTCTGGTGACACGCCCGCCGCAGGGTAGGCTCACTGCTTGGTGTGCAATCGAGCGATCCTCACGATCGCGATGCTGGGCGCGATCGGCTGCGGCGGCGAGAGCGAGCAGCCTCGGGCGGAGGGCAGGCCGCCCTCGTCGCGCGCCATCGACGATCCGCAGCCGCGCTTCGAGGGCCTCGAGGGGTTCTGGTCGAGCGAGCAGGCGGCGGCGGTCCTCGAGCGCATCGAGCGGCTCGAGGTGCGCGCCGACACCTCGTCCCTGACGAGCGGCGAGCGCGAGGCGCTCGAGCGGCTGCTGGAGGTCGGCGAGGTGATGCAGCGCGTCTACGAGACGAGCCGCCACGCGCGCGCCCGCGCGGTTCGAGCGCACCTCGCCTCGGTCGAGGTCGACGCGAGCGAGGCCGAGCGGCTCGAGCAGCTCCGCACGCTCTATCGGCTCTTCCAAGGGCCGATCGCGACCACTCGGAGCGGCGAGCACGAGCCCTTCGCGCCGGTCTCGCCCTACGAGCCGGGCCGCAACGTCTACCCGAGCGGGGCGAGCGCCGAGGCGCTCTCGACGTGGGCGGCCGCGAACCCCGCCGCGGGGATCCTCGACGTGCGCACGGTCGTGCGGCAGCGCTCGCTCGAGAGCCTGACCTTCGATCGCGGCGTGCGCGACGACCACCGGGTGCTCGAGGTGTTGCACCCGCGCCTGCGCGACACGCTGCGCGAGGGCCCGCGCGCGGGCGCGTTCTACGCCGTCCCCTACGCGCTCGCGTACGCGCCCGAGATGATGCAGGCGCACGGGCTGCTCCGCGAAGCGGCCGAGCTCGTGCGGAGCGACGACGCCGATCTCGCCGACTACCTCGAGCAGCGCGCGCGCGATCTGCTCACGAACGACTACGAGGCTGGCGACGCCGCGTGGGTGAGCGGGCGCTTCCGCCGGCTGAACGCGCAGATCGGCGCCTACGAGACCTACGACGATCGCCTGCTCGGCCAGAAGGCCTTCTTCGGGATGTCGATCCTGATCCGCGCCCCCGAGGAGTCCGCCGAGCTCGAGCGCGCGGTGGCGAACCTCGCCGCGTTCGAGGCGGCGCTCCCGGGCGGGCCTTACCAAGCGGTGCGCGCCGCGATCCCCATCGGCATCTACGACGTGATCGCCGACTACGGCCAGGCGCGCGGCGGCAACACCGCGTCGATCCTCCCGAACGAGGCGCACATCACGCGGAAGTACGGCCGCACGATCATGATCCGGCGCAACATCCTCTCGAACCCCGCGAGCACCGCGAGCGCCCAGCGCCGCTTCCGCGCGGTGGTCGCCGAGGCTCACGCGGAGGACCTCGGCGAGCAGGGCAACCTCGATCGCACCGTGTGGCACGAGGTCGGCCACTATCTCGGCCCGAAGGAGACGGCCGACGGCCGCGACGTGACGGAGGCGCTCGGCAACCTGCACAACACGATCGAGGAGCTGAAGGCGGATCTCATCTCGCTCTGGCTGATCCCGCATCTGGTCTCGTCGAGCGTCATGACGCCGGAGCGAGCGCGCGCGGCGTACGCGGCCGGCATCCTGCGCACGCTGGTCACCACCGAGCCGCGGCGCGACAGCCCCTACGCCACGATGCAGCTCATGCAGCAGCGCTGGCTCTTCGACGCGGGCGTGCTGCGGCTCGAGGCGGGCAGGCTCTCCATCGACTACGCGCGCTACCCGGCCGCCGTCCTCACGATGCTGACCGAGGTGCTTCGCATCCAGCGCGCGGGCGATCGAGCGGCCGCCGAGGCCTTCATCGATCGCTGGGCTCGCTGGGACGCCGCGGTGCAGGGCGCGATCGGCGCCCTGCTCGAGCCGGTCGCTCCAGCTCGCTGGCTGCCCGAGTACGCCGCGCTCGAGTGAGCTGAGCTGGCTGCTGCGCGCCTTCGCGCGCGCCGCCGAGCGAAGCGGTCCGGCTGACTGGACACCGGGGACGGGAAGCGCCAGCGGGGCGGTGCCGCGTAGCTCGGCCCGCGCGCTCGCGAAGCGCGCGCACAGACAACTCAGCTCTGCTTGGTGCGCGCGACGTTCGACAGCTGAGCGTCGGTCACCTGAGCTCCGCTCGGCACGAGCGGCGGCCCGCTCGGCCCCATCGCGGTCGTGTGGGGGGGGGGGTGGGACGTGATGAAGCACTCGTTGAAGAGTG
>JAEZBP010000170.1 GCA_023427125.1 Pseudomonadota bacterium
GAGGTCGTCCGCGTGCTCGAGGAGGGCGCGAGCCGGGCGGGGCTCGTGCGCGTGCGGCCGACCAGCGAGTCGGCGCGCCGCGGCCTGCCGGGCCACGCCTCTCGCTCGCCCCGCTTCTTGCCGGCGGAGCAGGCCGGGAGCCTCAGCGTGCAGGGGACGCTGACCATCGCCGCGGCGCTCGCCGTCGGGATCCTCACCGGCGGCGTGTTCATCCCGATCGGCGCCGGCTATCTGCTCTCGCCCTTCAAGGTCCGCTTCGCGATCGGCCTGGCGATCAGCGCCTACCTGAGCCTGTGCATCATGCTCAGCCTGGGCCTCGGCTGGCCGGCCGCGGTGATCTACGCGAGCCTCCTGAACGTGCTCGCGCTGCGCGATCTGACCCGCAACGCGCTCAAGGCGCGCGTCGACGGCTTCGTCGACAAGGACGCGTGGCTCCCGGCCGTCGCCTCGCGGGTCTGGATCGCCGAGGCGAGCCTCGTCGCTTCGAGTGATCGCTGCGAGGAGGGCGCGCCCGAGCCGCTGACCGACGGATCGTGGCGCGCGGTGGTCAGGCTCCTGGCCGAAGAGACGACGGCGCCGGTCGCCGACGCAGCCTGAGCTTTTTTTTCGCGGTCGCCGCGAAAGACACGCAACGCCCCGCGAGGCCTGCCGATGAGGGGGCTATGCAAGACGCGCGACGGATCAACCGCCGCGAGCGCCGGATCGCGGCCGCTCGGGCGAGGCACCAAACCCCAACCCTCCCGCCGCCTCCTCCCGACGAGGAGCGGCTGGCGCTCCGCGCCTGGGAGCTCCACGTGGGCATGCCCCGGCCTCCGAAGGACGAGGACCTCGACGTGGTGGAGGCGTTCGTGGAAGACACGGCGCCGCGCCGCCCGGAGGCGACCTGCGCGGCGCTGCTCCTTGCGCTCGACGTCGCGCGCGGTCGCGACTCCTTCCTCGAGGGCAGCTGGATCAGCACCGCGATGATCCACGTGCCGACCTGGTACGACGGCCCCGGCTTCCGGCCGGCCGGCGTGATTCGCCTGGTCGAGCGCTTCCTCGGATGGCTGCGCGGCAAGGGCTGGCTCGAGCCCGACGAGCACGCGCGGCTGCTCGCCCAGGCCGACCAGGCCCGCGCCAGCATCGGCCTGCCGCGCCAGCGCCCGATCACCTTCATCGAGCCCTGCCATCGCTTCGGTCTCGATCGCCTCATCGAGCGCTTCATCGCCGAGGGCGAGCTCTCGGACTTCGGCAAGGAGCTCGCCCCCTCGGCGATCCGCCTGCTGCGGACGGTCCTCACGGCCGACGGTGGCCCGGTGATCTTCGGCCGCCTCCGCCCCGCGGTGCACGTCTCGTGGCTCCACGTCCCGCCGGAGACCGCCCAGGAGCGCGAGGCCGATCGCCAGCTCCATGCGATCTGGG
Organism: Pseudomonadota bacterium; assembly: GCA_023427125.1. Classification (GTDB taxonomy): domain Bacteria; phylum Myxococcota_A; class Polyangia; order Polyangiales; family Sandaracinaceae; genus JAEZBP01. The sequence continues at coordinate 1,402 of JAEZBP010000170.1, forward strand.
CCTGCTTCTACCGCTGGCTCGCCCTCACCGGTCAGATCGACCCCGCGCGCGCCCGCGCCATCGAGCGCGAGCTCTTGCGCTGGGCGCTCCTCTCCCCCTCCCGCGAGGTCTGATCGAGAGCGGTCGATCGGATTGCGCGGGCGGATCGTTGGAGCATACCTTCCGCGCAAATGCTGACCCTGAGAGGCACGTACCCGGCGCTCGTGACGCCGTTCCGTGATGGACAGGTCGACGAGGAGGCGCTGCGCGCGCTCGTCGAGCACGTGATCGAGGGAGGCGTCGAGGGGCTCGTGCCCTGCGGCACCACCGGCGAGAGCGTGACGCTGAGCGACGCCGAGCACCGCCGCGTCATCGCGATCACCGTCGAGCAAGCGAAGAAGCGCGTCCCGGTGATCGCCGGGGTCGGCACCGTCTCCACCGCGCACACCATCCACCTCGCGGAGCAGGCGAGGGCGGTCGGCGCCGACGGGCTCCTGGTGGTCTGCCCGTACTACAACCGGCCGACCCAGGCGGGGCTCGAGGCGCACTTCCGCGCGGTGCTCGCCGCGGTGCCGCTGCCGGCCGTGCTCTACAACATCCCCGGCCGCACCGGCGTGGACCTCGCGCTCGAGACGCTCGAGCGGCTCGCCGACGTGCCCGAGATCGTCGCGGTCAAGGAGGCGACCGGCAACGTGCTGCGCAGCCTCCAGATCCTCGCGCGCTGCGGCGACCGCTTCACGGTGCTGAGCGGCGACGACGCGCTCACGCTGCCGATCCTCAGCGTGGGCGGCGCGGGCGTGATCAGCGTGACGGCCAACCTGCTCCCGGACGCCACCTCGCGCGTCTCGCGCCTCTTCTTCGAGGGCAAGCACGACGAGGCGCGCGCGCTGCACCTGCGCCTCAACCCGGTCCACGAGGTGCTCTTCATCGAGAGCAACCCGGGCCCGGTGAAGGCCGCGCTGGTCGACAAGGGCCTGATCCCGCCGGGCGTGCGGCTCCCCTTGATCTGGCCGTCCGAGGCCTCGTGCGCGCGGGTCGGCGAGGCCGTGCGCCGCTTCGAGGCGCCGCGATGACCCGCCGCGTGGCGCTCCACGGCGCCACCGGGCGGATGGGCCGCGCCATCGTCGAGATCCTCGCGCAGGGGCCCACGGAGCTCGAGCTCGCCGTCGCGCTCGCGGCCCCGGGCGATCCCGCGC
>JAEZBP010000215.1 GCA_023427125.1 Pseudomonadota bacterium
CGTGACCCCTCTACAATGAAACCCCCGTCTGCCCATCTCACCGAGGTGGCTGGCGGGGCCCGCTCGTACGCGGCGCCTCCGACGCCCAAGGTGCCGTCGGAAGCGCCGAAGGCGCATCCGACGGAGCGCCTTGGGCGGAGCGGCGCCGCGTCGAGCGCGCCCGGCCGGCCGGCCAGCATCCGCGGAAGCCCATTCGAGGCGGCCAAAGCCGGGAGCCGAGCCGAAGGCGAGGCCCCGGCCCCCGTGCGCGAAGCGCGAAATGCCGAACCGAGTCGGGGGAGGCCTGGTCCCAAGGAGAGCGCTGCTCTAGCTTCAGCCCATGTTCCTCGCCGCCTGCGTCCAGCTCCGGTCCACCGACGACATCGAAGCCAACCTCAGCGCCGCCGAGCGCCTGATCCGCCGCGCCGCGAGCTACGGCGTCAAGCTCGTCGCCACCCCCGAGAACACCAGCTTCCTCGGCCCGCAGTTCCACAAGATCGAGCTCGCCGAGCCCATCGACGGCCCGATCGCCACCCGCCTCGCCCAGCTCGCCGACGAGCTCTCGATCCACCTGCTCGTCGGATCGATCGCCGAGCAGCGCCGAAACCCGGATGGCACCCTCGACACCGCCCGCTGCTTCAACACCAGCCTCCTCTTCGGCCCGAGCGGCGACCGCCTCGCCCTCTACCGCAAGATCCACCTCTTCGACGTCGACGTCCCCGGCGGCGTCACAATCCGCGAGTCCGACAGCATCGCCGCCGGCGACCAGATCGTCGTCGCCGAGACCCCCCTCGGCCGCGTCGGCATGAGCATCTGCTACGACCTCCGCTTCCCCGAGCTCTACCGCGCGCTCACGGATGCAGGCGCCGACATCCTCGCCATCCCGTCGGCGTTCACCCTCGCGACCGGCAAGGACCACTGGCATCCGCTGATGCGGGCCCGCGCGATCGAGACGCAGTGCTGGGTGCTCGCGCCCGCGCAGTGGGGCACCCACGACAAGGAAGGCAAGCGCGCGAGCTACGGCCACAGCCTGATCGTCGACCCGTGGGGCGCCGTCGTCGCCGAGCGCGGCGACGGCGAGGGGCTCGCGATCGCCGAGATCGATCTCGAGCGCAACGCACAGGTCCGGCGCGCGATCCCGGTCTGCGATCACCGCCGCATCGGCGAGTGAGCTACGGCGGAGGCGTGAGGAGCTGCTCGAGGTCCTCGCGCAGCGCGGGGAGCGCGTCGGCCGGGAGGCGCGCGATCGCGGCGCGCATTGGCTCGAGGCGGCCCACCCGAAAGTACGCCCAAGCGAGCTCGTAGACGACGATCGCCACGAGGTCCGGCCGCCGCACGTCGGGCTGCGCGCGCTCGAGCCAGGCGACGGCGAGCTCGGCCTCGCTCTCCTCGGTCGCGAGGGCGGCGAGCCGGAGGCGCGCCTCACCGCGGAGCTCCTGCGGGCCTGACGCGGCGACGATGCGCAGCGCCACCTCCGCCTCCGAAGCGCGGCCCATCTCGAGCAGGCACACGGCCTCTCGGTAGCGCGCCCACCCGCCGAGCTCGAGGTCGGAGGCGAGCGCCGACGCCATCCGCAGGGCGACGAGCGCGCCGCTCAGATCGGGGTGGCCCGGATCGGCCGCGGGATCCGGATCGCGCTCGTACGCGTCGAGGGCGGCGAGATACCGGCTCGTCGCGCGCTGGGTGCGCGCCTCGCCGAGCAGCAGCCAGCCTCGCGCGTCGAGGCGTGAGCGGCTCGCCTCGAGCGCGCGGTGGAGCGCGGACCACGCGGCGTCGAGCTCCTCTCCCAAGCGGGTCAGCCGAGCGCGGCGCGTGTCTCCGTCCGGCAGGTGCTCCGCCGCCGCGCTCCACGCGCTCCTCGCGCGCGAGAGCCGCGCATACGGCGCGCGCGTCTCCTCAGGCAGCCGCGCGAGCTCGGCCTCGGGCGGCGCCGCGGGGGTGAGGATGTAGAAGGCGGCGGGCCGCTGCGCGGACGCGGGCGCCGCCACGAAGAGGAAAAACAGGCCGAGGAGCAGGCGCATGGGGCCACCGACGCCCGCGCGCTCCCCGGGTTCCCTCACAGCCACGATCGCTCGGGGGTTTCCAAAACGCACGGACCCTAGTAGCCACCTCGCCATGGCGGAAGACATCCACGACTCGGTGCTCTCGGCGGTCGGCAACACACCCCTCGTGCGGCTCTCGCGCATCGGCCGGGGGCTGCCGTGCGAGCTCCTCGGCAAGCTCGAGTTTCTGAACCCGGGCGGCTCGGTCAAGGACCGCATCGGCGTGCGCATGCTCCTCGAGGCGGAGAAGTCCGGCCGCATCAAGCCGGGCGACACGCTGATCGAGCCGACGAGCGGCAACACCGGCATCGGCCTCGCGATGGCGGCCGCGGTCCGCGGGTATCGGATGATCATCACGATGCCCGAGAAGATGAGCCGCGAGAAGCAGGTGGTGCTCGAGGCGCTCGGCGCCGAGATCATCCGCACGCCGACCGAGGCCGCGTTCGACGCGCCGGAGAGCCACATCGGCGTCGCCAAGCGCCTCCAGGAGGTCCTGCCGAACGCGCACATCCTCGACCAGTACGGCAACGAGGACAACCCGAGGGCGCACGAGCTCGGGACGGGCCGCGAGATCCTCGAGCAGACCGGAGGGCGCGTCGCCGCGCGGGGCTGCGCCGCGGGCACCGGCGGCACGATCACCGGCATCGCGCGCGCGCTCAAGCGCGAGGTGCCGAAGTGCCAGATCATCGGCGTCGATCCGGAGGGCTCGATCCTCGCGGGGCCCGGCGAGATCAAGCCCTACAAGGTCGAGGGCATCGGCTACGACTTCATCCCCGACGTGCTCGATCGCGAGCTGGTCGATCGCTGGATCAAGACCAACGATCGCGACTCGTT
>JAEZBP010000223.1 GCA_023427125.1 Pseudomonadota bacterium
GGTCTCCTTGGTTGGCTGGAGGGGCTGTGACCAGCTTCTCCCCCCGTGCGGGAAACCCGCACGGGGCACCCACCCAAATCCGGAGCCTGGTCTCCGTGGCCGGCGCCGTGGCGCCTGCTACGCGGACATGCTCTCGATGAAGCGGCGGAAGAGGTAGCGCGAGTCGTGGGGGCCGGCGCTCGCCTCGGGGTGGTACTGCACGCCGAAGGCCCCGGTGGGCTCGTGCTCGATGCCCTGGCAGGTGCCGTCGTTGAGGTGCACGTGGGTGACGCGGCACTCGCTCGGCAGCCGCTCGAGGTCGACGGCGAAGCCGTGGTTCTGCGTCGTGATCTCCACCCGGCCGGTGGTGAGGTCCTTCACCGGGTGGTTCAGGCCGCGGTGGCCGAACTTGAGCTTGAAGGTCGGCGCGCCGAGGGCGAGGCCGAGCAGCTGGTGGCCGAGGCAGATGCCGAAGATCGGCTTCTTGCCGAGGAGGCCGCGCACCATCTCGATGCCGTGCGTGACGGCGGCGGGATCGCCGGGCCCGTTCGACAAGAAGACTCCGTCCGGATCGTGGGCGAGCACGTCGCTCGCGCTCGAGGTCGCGGGGAGCACCGTCACCCGGCAGCCGAGGTCCACGAAGCAGCGGAGGATGTTGCGCTTGGTGCCGTAGTCGATCGCGACGACGTGGTGCCCCGTCGAGAGGGGATCGCCCTGCGCGCGCCAGGGACCGGAGCCCTCGCTCCAGGCGTAGGCCTCGCGCGTCGTCACGTCGCCGGTCAGGTCGCGCCCGCTCATCGAGGGCGCGGCGGCCGCCTTCGCCTTCAGCGCCGTGACCTCCTCGGTGCCGATCGCCGCCATCATCGCGCCGTGATCGCGCACGTGGCGCGTGAGCGCCCGGGTGTCGACGCCGGCGATGCCGACGATGCCGTGCTCGCGCAGGTACGCATCGAGCGTGCGATCGGAGCGCCAGTTGCTCGCGATGCTCGAGAGCTGGTGCACCACGAACCCCGCGAGGTGCGGTCGAGCGGACTCTTCGTCCTCCGGGGTCGTCCCGGTGTTGCCCATCTCGGGCGCCGTCATGCAGACGAGCTGCCCGGCGAACGAGGGATCGGTGAGGACCTCCTGGTAGCCGGTCATCCCGGTCGTGAAGACCGCCTCGCCGAGCGTGGTGCCGGGCGCGCCGATCGCGTGCCCCTCGAAGACCGTGCCGTCGGCGAGCACGAGGTGCGCTCTCTCTCTCGTCATCTGCTCACCGGCTCCCTGCGCGCCACGTCAGCGCGCGTACACGACCTCGCCGCCGACCAGCGTGCGGACGACCGCGCCCGTCATCTCCTGCCCGAGCCACGGCGTGTTGTGGGACTTGGACCGTAGCGCGCTCGCATCGAGCGTCCATCGAAGCGAAGCATCGATCACCGTGACGTCGGCGTGCGCGCCCACCTCGAGCGTGCCCGCGTCGAGCTTCGCGACTCGCGCGGGCGCGATGGTGAGCGACTCCACCAGGCGCGAGACGCTGAGCGCTCCGCGCCTCACCAGCGAGAGGAGCATCGGCAGCGCGGGCTCGAGCCCGATCATGCCGAAGGACGCGGCCTCGAGCTCGCAGTCCTTCTCGAGCGTGCTGTGCGGGGCGTGATCGGTGGCGATGCAGTCGATGGTCCCGTCGCGCAGCGCCTCGCAGACGGCCTCGACGTCTTCCTCGGAGCGGAGCGGCGGGTTGACCTTGCAGAAGGTCCGATAGCCCGCGACCGCCTCGTCGGTCAGCAAGAGGTGGTGGGGTGTGACCTCCGCCGAGACCCGTAGCCCGCGCGCCTTCGCCTCCCGCATCAGCCGCACCGCGCCGCGGCTCGAGAGGTGCGCGACGTGATAGCGAGCCCCGGTCATCTCCGCGAGCACGAGATCGCGCGCGACGATGACGTCCTCGGCCTCGCGCGGCCAGCCGCGCAGGCCGAGCCGCGTGCTGACCGGCCCCTCGTTGATCTGCGCGCCGGCGGTCATGTGGTGGTCCTCGCAGTGCTGCGAGACCAGGAGATCGAAGGTGCGCGCGTACTCGAGCGCGCGCCGCATCACCGCGGCGTTCATCACACAGACGCCGTCGTCGCTCACACCGATGGCGCCGGCCTCGCGGAGGTCGGCCATCTCGGTGAGCTCCTTGCCGGCGCTCTCCCGCGTGATCGCACCGAAGACGTGGAGCCTCGCGCTCCTGACCTCCCGCGCCCGCGCGAGCATCGCCTCGGTGATCGCGCGGCGGTCGTTCACCGGGCGCGTGTTGGGCATCGCGCACACCGTCGTGAACCCGCCCGCCGCCGCGGCGGCGAGGCCGGACGCGATGTCCTCTTTGTACTCCTGCCCGGGCTCGCGCAGGTGCACGTGCAGGTCGACCAGACCCGGCGTGATCCAGAGGCCCGCGCAGTCGATCGCCTCGACGCGCTCGCCCTCGATCCCCTCTGCGGCGCCGCGGCCGATGCGCGCGATGCGCCCGTCCTCGATGACGACGTCGGCCTCCTCGTCGCGCCCGCTCTTCGGATCGAGGACGCGACCCCCGCGCAGCACTCGTGCAGGCCCGCTCATCGTGCTCGCCGCTTACGCGAGCGGAGCCCGCGCGTCAACCACGAGCCCCGGTCGTCGCCCGCGCGATCGCCAGCGCCGCGCGGCGATCGCCCTCGCGAAACGCTGGTGCGTCCTCGATCGGAGCGGCGCGCGGGCGACTCGGGAGCCTCAGCCCACCTCTTCGAGCGAGTCGTCGACGGCCTCGACCGCCTCGATCTCGCCGACCGACGACCGATCTGGCGCCGGACGCCCGCGGAGGATGTCCTCCCTCCGCTTCTGCTCCGCCTTCTGCTTCATCGCGGCCACCTTGCGGCACAACGACGCGAAGTCCTTGTTCCGCGTGGCCATCTGGGCCGATCCACCCCGCAGGAGCGTGGTGAGGATGAAGTCGATGACGGCGATCTCGCCCTCGGAGAAGCTGTTGCTGATGCGCATGCGAGGCGATCTACCATCGCGCCGGGAGCGGGACAATCGGTGACGAGCGATGTAAGGTCACAGCAGGTCACTTCACGTTGGAGATCGTCGCGGAAGCTATCGAGATTATTCCGGTTTTCGTCTGGTATCGATTCGATCGATGGATCGGCGCCATGGCGGTTCGCGGGCGAAAACGGGACATCGGTCGCGGCTCTTCGGATCGCCGTGCGCCGTCGCGATCGGCCGACGCGTGAAGAAAAGTCGTGCCAAGCAGCGTGCGTGGGGCTGATAGCATCACGGCCTCATGCCCTGGAAGATCGCCGGTCTGGTCTTGGCGGTCGCGACGCTCCTCGCGCTGAGCGCGGGCGTCGCGCGCGTGTCGTGGCTCGAGGGGCAGGAGCTCCGCGTCGTCGAGCACGTGACGCTCGCCGAGCTCGCCGCGGCGGAGGGCGCGACGGCGGGGAGCGTTCGGCTCGGCCGCGCGCAGCTCACCCGCGAGCAGCACGTGACCTTCGAGCTCTGCGCCGGCGACGCGATGCCGCCCGAGCGATGGACCGGCGCGATGGCGATCGCGGTGTGGAGGCCTCGTGCGGGTGAGCTGATGACGCGCTCCGATCTCACCGCCGAGGTCCTGGCGCAGGTGCGCCGCGGGCCGGAGCTCGGCTGCCTGACGATCGGGCGCGGCGTGATCGGCGAGGGCGACGTCTACGCGGTGGAGGCGCTCTACGACGCGCGCCCGACGGCGCTCGAGGAGGTGCCGCTGACGCTGAGCGTGCAGGCGCACCGCGCGCTCGAGGGGGTCGACGCGGGGATCGTCGCCGGCGCGTGGCTCTTCGCGATGGCGCTCGTCGTCTCGCTCGCCGGCTTGCGTCGCGCGGACGCGCCGGCCGAGGAGCTCGATCTCTGGGAGCAGGAGGCGCAGGGGCCGAGGATCCCGCCCGAGGTGCGCGTGGTCGCGGCGGTGCTGGCGCTGGTCGCCGGCTTCTTCGTCTCCGGCTTTCTGCCGGCCGGGGCCGCGCTCGCGCTCGCCGCCGGCGCCGCGCTCGCGCTCGTGGAGGCGTCTCTCGCGCTCGCGCTGGCGC
>JAEZBP010000294.1 GCA_023427125.1 Pseudomonadota bacterium
CTCGCCGAGATCGGCGAGCGCCTGCTCGCCGCGCCGCTGCCCGCCGGCCTCGCCGCGGTGCTGGCCGACGGCCTGAGCGCCACCGCGGCCGCGATCGGCGCCCACTTTCCGGAGAACCTCCTCTGGGATCTCGAGCACCTCGCGGCGAGCGTGCTCCGCGAGGCCCTCGGGAGCGAGACGCCGAGCCGCGCGCTCGCGGCGTCGTTCGACGAGATCATCGAGCTCTACGCGCTCTTCGGCCGGAGCACCGCGATCCGCTTTCGCTACACCCACGACTTCGTCTACGGCTTCGACTGGGCGAAGTGGGTGCGCCGCGATCCGAGCGCGCGGGCCGGCGTCGGCCCCTTCGATCTGCGCTTCCTCCGCGCGATGCGGGCGCGCGGCGGCGAGCTGCTCGCGCTGATCGCCGACGGCGACAAAACCTACCCGCCGCTGCCCGACGAGCGCGCGCGCAACCCCTTCGCGTTCTCGCGCGAGCCGGCGGACGAGCTCACGCTCTACCGCGACCTCGCCGCGCGCGGCCTGCTCCCCGTGCACGCGTGGAGCTTCGACGATCCCCCGTTCTGGGATCGCCCCTTCGCCGAGGAGCGCGCCGCGAGGGCGGCGGCGCTGGGCCTGAGCTAGCGCCAAGGCGCCAAGACGATCCTCTTGGCGTCTTGGCGGTTCAACTCCGATCGCGCGCCCCCTGCGCGTCCTCTCCCCCTTGGCGCCCTTTGCGCTTTGCGGTTCAAGCTCCGAGGCGAAGCTCGCGAACGAAGAGCGCGGCGCCGAGCCCGAGCTGGAGCAAGATCGCGCTGCCCGCCGCGAGCGCGACGAAGCGGACGCGACCTCGCCGCGAGCCATCGCGGAGCACGACGAGCGCGAGCGCGATCGAGGCGAGCGGCGCGACGAGCCACCACGCGGGGAGCGGCGGCGCGAGCTGCTTCGCGAGCACGATCCCGACCAGGAGCAGCACGATGGCGTCGCGGCGGGCCTTCAGCTCGCCTCGCCGCACCGGCCACGAGCGCTTGCCGGCGGCGCGATCGGCCTCGACGTCGGGGAGCGCGGTCAGGATGTTCGAGGCGAAGCCGAGCAGCACGAGCGGCGCGAAGAGCGCCCACGGCGCCTGCTCGAGGCTGCCCGCTTGCAGGTAGAAGCCGAGCAGCGGCAGCACGAGGCCGACGCCGAGCCCCTGCAGCAGCTCGCCCTGCCCGCGGTAGGAGAGCCTTAGCGGCGGCAGGCTGTAGGCGGCGAGCAGCCCGAGCGCGGCGACCGCGAAGAGCGGCAGGAGCGGCCGGCCGAGCCAGACGCCGGCGCCGCTGAGCGCGACCAGCCCCGCGGCGGCGGCGCTCGCGCCGCGCGTGAGCTGCCTCGGCTCGAGCAGCCCCTCCTGCAGCACCCGCGAGCCGCCCGAGAAGAGCGTGGGCGCGTCGTTCTTCGCGTCCGCGTCCTCGTCCGCCACGTCGTTCGTGAACACGATGACGAGGTGATCGAGCGCGCCGAAGCCGAGCGCGAGCGCGAAGAAGATCCAGTCGAGCGGGGCGCCCTCCGCGACCGCGAGCGCCTGCCCGAGCAAGAGCGGCGGCGCGATGTTCGCGTGCGCGAGCGGCCTCGCCGCCCGGATCCAAGCCCACACCGACATGCGCCTGGACCGTAGCAGGAGTTGGCTGCGCGCTTCGCGCGCGCGGGCCGAGCTACGCGGTGTCCAGTCAGCCGGCACCGCTCAGTGCGGCGAGATACGACAGGAGCGCATCGGTGCGCCACTCGCCGGAGGCCTTGAGGTCGTTCGTGCAACTACGCTGGACGGCTACACCCGACTTTCTGAACCTCGAGGCGCAGGAGAGGCGGTGGAGCAACGGTTTGCGTGAGGCTTACTGTGCAAGTTTGGCGCACCTGCACCGCCTCGCCGTGAGACTCAGCCGGACGCGAGGCGTTCGGGGAACGGTTCTCGCGGGGCTCAGTCGCGTCGAAGGCGATACGACCCCGGTCTGCGCGGGGCTCGACCTGCACGCTTGGCGCACGGACATCGGCTCGGATCCGCCGGAGTCGCGCGCGAGGCGATGGGTGATCGCCTCGCATCGCGTTCAGCCGGACGTGGGGCGGGGCCTCCGGAATATCCACTGTCCTTTGCTCCGGCGGTCCGGTAGCTTCGGCGGCTGTCATGTCATCGACCAGCGCTCCTTCGAGGCCCGAGTCGGCGGGCGGTGGGCTCGGGCCGGGGTCGGTCGTCGGAGGGCGCTTCGCGATCGAGCGCGCGGTCTCGGAGGACGCGCTCGGGACGCTGCTCGCGGCGAAGGACCAGAAGACCAGCCGGCCCATCGCGGTGCGGGTGCTGGCGCCCGGGCTGATCGCCACGCCGGAGGCGGTGGAGACGCTGCGGGCCGAGGTGAAGACGGCCGCGGCGATCCAGCACAAGAACCTGGTCGCCACCTATGGGATGGGCAACGACAAGGGCGGGGCGCGCTTCGTGGCGACGGAGTGGGTCGACGGGCAGACGCTCGCCGACGTGATCCGAGAGCGCAAGGCGAGCGGAGAGCCGCTCTCGCTGCGCGGCGCGTACAACGTGGTCGCGCACGTCTGTCGCGGGCTCGAGGCCGCCGAGAAGAGCGGCGCCGCGCACGGGGCGCTCCGGCCCTCGGTGGTGTGGGTCACGAAGGCGGGCCGGGTGAAGGTGGCGAGCCTCGGGCTCGACCGGGCGCTGGTGAAGGCCGCCGGTCCCGCGGTGCTCGGGGCGAGCGAGCAGGCCTACCTCGCGCCCGAGGTGAAGGCGGGCGGCGAGGCCGACGCGCGGAGCGATGTCTTCGGCATCGGCGGGCTGCTCTACGGGATGCTCACCGGGCGGAGCGCGGCCGACGACTTCATCGCGCCCTCCGACGCGCACCCGGAGGCGAGCCCCGAGGTCGACGCGGTGCTCCTGAAGTGCCTGGCGCTCGATCCCGCGGCGCGCTTCGCGACGCCCGGCGAGGTGAAGGACGCGCTGGTCTCGCTCGCCGGCGGGACCAAGCCGGCCGAGGATCAGCACGACTTCGGGGTCGACGTCGACGTCGACGTCGAGATCGGTCAGAGCGTGCCGCCACCGCCGGTCACGGGGACGCGGCCCGCGATGCCCAAGCCTCCCGCGCCTCCGCCGGCCAAGGCCAAGCC
>JAEZBP010000867.1 GCA_023427125.1 Pseudomonadota bacterium
GTGGGCGGCAGCCGCCGCTCGAGCGCGAGCTCGACCGCGTCGAGGGTGCGTGAGACCGCGCGTGCGTCCGCGAGATCCGCGCCGGGGAGGGGGCTCGTGATCTGTCGCAGGCAGCGCTCGGCCCACGACGCCGCGGGGAGCGCGCGCGGCTCGGCCGAGGAGCGCTCGAGGCTCTCGGAGACCGCGTCCGCGCTCCACGTGAAGTCGCCGCCCGAGGTGCGGACCACGAGCTGGAGCTCGGGCCCCTTCTTCGCAAAGACCTCCACTCGCCAGGGGACGCCGTCGACCTCGAGCGCGAGCGTGAGGTGCTGCTCGTCGTCGAGCACCGCGCGCTCGACGGAGACGCGCTGGCCGAAGCGATGCGCGAGCGTGAGGGCGTGATAGAGCGCCGGCGAGAGGCCCAGGCCCGGCCCCTCCGGGACGCCTCGCGCCCGCAGCCGCACGATCTCCGGCTTGGTCGCGCCTGCCGAGGCGAAGAGCCGCTCGATCGCGGCCACCCCGGAGAGCGAGAGCCAGCCGTGGGTGACCTGCACGCCGGCGCCGAGCGGAGGGCGCGCGGGGGCGGGGTGCAGGAGCGTCGGCCCCTCGTGCTCGGCGAGCCGCTCGGCGAGCGAGGTCGACTCGAGCGGTCCGGCCGACCACACCATGGCCGCCGCGTCGGGGCGGGCGCGCAGCGCGGCGTCGAGCCCCTCGATCCCGCCGGCGGAGAGATCGATCGCCGCGAGGAGCTCGAGGTCGCGCGAGCGACGGACCGCGTCCGCCCAGCTGCGAGCCCGATCCCCGTGCGCCGCGAAGAGGATGGGCGGAGCCGTCACGCTTGCAGGCTGCCACGAGCGCCGCGCGCGGTGAAGAGCCCGCTGGCGCGGACGGCGGTGGTGGAGCCCCCATCGTGATCCCCGCCGCGTGATAACCTGGCCCCCTCGGAGGACACACATGCGAAGCATGGCTTTCATCTCGTTCGGCTTGGGGCTCTTGGCGGTGGGTTGCGCCCCGGCCGACGTCGCGGGCAACTACACCGTCAACGTCACCAACGGCGAGAACGAGTGCGGGTTCAGCGGCTGGGATCCGGACGGGGAGGCCCTGGCCGTACCGGTGGTGATCACCCAGGACGGCGACGTGGTTCAGGTCACGGTCGAGGGCGCGGCGGGCTTGTTCTTCGACGTCGTGGCCGGCAGCCGGCGGTTCAACGGCACGGTTGGCGGCAGCCACGTTCAGGGCGATCTCATCGGCAGCGTCACGGGCCGGCAGGGCGACTGCGCGTACACGATCACGGTCGAGCTCGACGCGGACGTCAGCGGCGACGTGATCATGGGCCAGCTCGCCTACCGCCCGATCACCAACCACCACGCGGACTGTGGGGTGCTCGAGAGCTGCTCGAACATCCAGCTCTTCAACGGGACCCGGCCCCCGACCGAGTAGGTCGGCGGTGCGGGGGAGGAAAATCATCAAACGGACGCAACGTGCGGCGGGTCGGGCCGATGGGGGTCTGAGTCGCGCCGGCAGCGGGCCTTCGTTGCCGAGCGGTCGAGGATTCCGTACCGTGTCGGAGGAGCAACGATGAACGCCCACGCCGCCGCCCAGACCAGGCAGGACCCACGCATCGGGATGGTGCTGCAGGAGCGCTATCGCATCCTGCGCAAGCTGGGCGATGGAGGCATGGGCTCGGTCTACGAGGCCGAGCACCTCCTCATCAAACGGCGCGTCGCGATCAAGGTCCTGCACTCTCAGTTCGCCGACAACCCCGGCATCGTCGCGCGCTTCCGCCGCGAGGCCGAGGCCGCCACCTCGATCGGCCACCCGAACATCATCGAGGTGACCGACATGGGGAGCTTCCCGGACGGGACGACCTACATGGTCCTCGAGTTCCTGGAGGGGCGCGACTGGGCCAAGGACATCGCGACCGAGGGCCCCCAGCAGCTCGGCAAGCTCGTCCACATCATGAGCCAGGTGTGCGACGCGCTCTCCGCCGCGCATGCCAAGGGCATCGTCCACCGCGATCTCAAGCCGGAGAACATCTTCCTCATCCAGCGCGGGGCCGATCGCAACTTCGCCAAGGTGCTCGACTTCGGCATCTCGAAGTTCTCCGACTCCGGCAACGAGAACCGCAGCCTCACCCAGACCGGGACCGCCCTCGGGACGCCGTACTACATGGCGCCCGAGCAGTGCCAGGGGAAGAAGGACATCGACCACCGGGCGGACATCTACTCGCTCGGGGTGATCGCCTTTCAGGCGCTCACGCGCCAGTACCCGTTCGACGACGAGTCGTACCCGATGCTCGTCTTGAAGATCTGCACCGAGCCGCCGCCTCCGCTCGCGCACTACCGGCCCGACCTGCCGCCGGCGATGGTCGACGTGGTCAGCCGCATGCTCGCGAAGGACCGCAACTACCGCTTCAACAGCTGCGACGAGCTGAAGGCCGCGCTCGAGCCGTTCCGTCACGTCAACGCGGCCCCGGTGATCGCGGCCAACGCGCCGAGCACGGCGAGCCGCGGGCCCTCGGTGCTCGAGCGGGCGGTGAGCCCGGCGTCCACGCCGGCCGCGTATGCGCCTTCCTTCTCCGTCCCCGCGCCGGCGGAGGCTCCGGTCTCGAAGGACCACCGGCTGATGTGGGGGGTGATCGCCGCGCTCTTCGTGATCGTGCTGGCCGGCGGGGCGCTCGGGACCCTGCTCGCGTTCGGCGTGCTCGATCCGAGCCCGACGCCGGCGCCGGTGGCGACGAACACCGACGAGCCCGAGGTCCCCCGCGCCGGCGGGGCCCCGTCCGCGGTGGACGATCCCGCGGTCGATCCGCCGGCTCCGGGCACCGAGGTCGAGCCCACGACCACGACTGCGCCGACGGTGCCGAGCACGCCGGCGGCGCCGATGGTTCGCGTTCGGGTGACGGTGACCGGCCCGCGGACCGCGCAGGTCTTCATCAACGGCACGGAGCGGGGGAGCACCCCCTTCGAC
>JAEZBP010000425.1 GCA_023427125.1 Pseudomonadota bacterium
CGCCGCGATGATCCGCGCGGCGCTCGATCCCGATCCGCGGGCGCGGCCCGCGGCCCGCCGGCTACGCGAGCGGCTCGCGCGCGCGCCGAAGAACGCCTCGCCGCTTCGGCTCGCCGCCTTCGGAGGCGCGACGCTGCTCGTGGGCTCGCTGATCGGCCTGCTCGTGGGCGCCCTCGTGTGGGGCGGCGATGAGGCGCCTCCCTCCGCGCCGCCGATCGCGCCGGCGGTCTCTCCCGTCGCGCACGAGCTGCGCCCGGCTCGGGCGCCGACCTCTGCGGAGGACTACCGGAGCCGCTGGCGCGCGATCGCCGACGACGTGAACGCCGGCCGCTACGAGCAGGGCCGGCAGAAGCTCGACGAGCTCATCGCCCGCTACCCGGACGACGAGCCGGCGCACGATCTCTTGGAGCGCCTCGAAGAGTACGAGGGCGCGCGCGAGGATTGACCGCGCTCCCCTCGTTCGACGTTGCATCGCTCCGCCGGCCGGCGGAACCTTCTCCGGGATCGCGCGTCGGAAGCATCCGTGCCCATCGAACGTTCGCGCTCCACGTCGATGCCGAACCGCCGCGCCACGATCCCGGTGCTCCTCCTCTTGCTCGCGTTCCTCGCCGGCTCGGGGTACCTCGTGTACTCGGCGCAGGGAGGCGACGAGCGGGACGATGAGCGCGGGGACGTCTCGCTCGCTGGGGCGATCGATCCCGACGACGCCGACGACGGGGGCGGCTCGTGGCGTCACCACGACTGGGGGACCGGCGCGCGCCACCCCAGCCCGACATCCGCGCCGGTGCGCGAGGTCGGGCTCATCCCGCCCGGTCCGATCGAGGACGACGTGTGGGATCCGCAGATGGACGCGATGCGCCGCTCGTATCGCTTCCAGGGGGACGCCGGCGGGGCGTCGCTCCCCTTCGATCCCACCCAGCACGTCGCGCGGATGATCGCCTCCGAGGGCACCCTCCCGGTCGGGCCCAACGCGAGCTGTCAGGTGCGGGTGCTCCCGGTGGAGGCGGGTGGCTTCAACTGCCTCGTCCGCGTGATCTGCGATGGGCAGGTGCTCTACCCGAACCCGACGCAGACGGCGGGCTACGCGCCGTGCGAGGTGGAGGACGGCCGGCCGATCAGCGCGGTGGACGACGGGCACACCGCGGCCGATGGCGATCCGCTCGTGCGCCTCGACCTGCGCGCCGGCACCATCACCGTCGAGGACCGCGGCGACGGCGTCGACGCGTACCGCGCCACGCTGCGCATCGGCGGCTGACCTGCGACGGCGCGTGCCTCCGCGTCTGTGTCTGGGTGGTGGCTCAGTTGACCAACCGCCAAGAGGTCGAGGAGAGGACGAGGGTCGTCGAGCGAGTTGTTCGAGCCGGTCGAGGACGCGGGCTTCGTGGAGGAGCCCAACAAGATGGCGCCGCTCGACCCGACGGCCGGGCTCGTCGAGCGAGCGACACCAGACGCGACGGCGACAGAGCCTGCCCACGCTGACCTGGCCAGCGGAGAGTTGCTCCATCGCAAAGCACTCCGGCACCAGATGTGTCGCTCCGGCCCGGTCTCGGTCGGCACCCGACGCACCATCATGGGTCGATCCAGACGCGGATTTCCGGTCGGTACACGAACGTCGGCCTTCTCGTGGAGCAGACTTCATCGGATGAACCGATGGGGTCGATGTCGCATCGCGATGTTTGCGCGTCTTGATCGCGATCGTCACGAGTGGCACAGTGTCTCACTGAGCGCGGGGCGTCGCACGGGGCGATGAGTCATCCGCGCAAGGAGGATGATTGTCATGCCCCCCCAGACACAGTTGCGGCCGCTCCTCACCGGTGCTGCCCGCATCTTGGTGGCGAGCTGCGCTGAGCCGATGTTGCCTGCATCGACGGATCAGGCGCTCGGCGCCTCGGATCTCGAGGCGGTCGCCGTCGACGCGGCTGAGATCGAGGAGCCGGAGCTCCACGAGCAGTACCTGGAGGTGCTGCCCGACACAGGCCTCAGAGTCCACGTCTATACGTTCGTCAATGGCCAGGGCGCCCGCGAGACAGTGGCCGTCGACGCGGAGCGTGGCGCCGCGATCGATCTCGCCGGTGCACGTGCAGCCGAGGCCTCAGCACTCGCTGCGCGCTGCGGTCGCGTCGACCGCGCGCTCTGCGACGCGATGGCTGCGGCAGGCGGCTCGACGCTCCCGGTGGTCATCTGGCTCGTGCACGCGGAGCAGGACGAGGATCGCGGGCTGGCTCAGCGTGATGCGGCGGCGTTCGCGCGCGCTCGCGACGCGGCGATCGCCGCGCGCAGGGCGACGGTGGCGCGCGTCGTGACCGGGCTGGAGTCCGCGCTGGGGCGCTCGGGGCTTGGGCGCTCCCGCTTCGCGCCCGTGCTCACCGGCGACCTGTCCGTGGCGGAGATCCAGGCTGTGGCCTCTCAACCGGAGGTCGGAGCAGTGATGTTGGGAGGACGCGAGGTGAGCCAAGATCTCGCGGGCTCGCTCACGATGTCGAATTGGTCCAACGCGCCGACCTATGATGGCACCGGGATCCCGGTGGGGATCCTCGAGCTCGGCCGGCCCGACGTGGTGACCGATCTACCCACCCTGGGCGTCCGCGACCCCACGGGAGCCACCGACGCGCACGCCCGCCTGGTCGCGGGCATCATCGCCAACACCACCGCCACGCCCGGCTACGCCAACGACGCGACCCTGTACATCGCGAACCGTATGAGCACGGACACCGAGATCGATGATCTCGACTGGGCGCTCGGCGCGGTGAGCGGGAGCCCGACGCTCGTGAACAACCAGAGCTGGCACTTCACCTACGAGCGCACGCTCACCACGCTATCGGCCCGCGATCGCTACCTGGACTACCTGACGCGGGGCTACGCCCTCTTCTACTCGACGGCCGCGAGCAACGCTGATGCTCGATACGTCGTCCACAAGGGCTACAACATCGTCACGGTGGGGGCGGTCTACTCGAACGGGCTCATCGTGGACGGGAACGCTCCGGCCGCTGAGGTGACGCCGACCGGATGTCTCCCGCTCGGCAGCTCCTACGTGAGCACATGGCAGAACGGCGTCCCGCAGGAGCTGCCTCACCTGGTGACCGACGGCGGGTGCGTGACGGCGGTCGGCACGACGATGGCCGGGACGAGCTTCGCGGCGCCGGGCGTCACCGGCATGGCGGCTGGGCTCGGGGAGCTCGCGCCGGCCCTCCTCTCGTGGCCGGAGGCGATGAAGGCGATCCTCGTGGCGAGCCCCCACGCGCGCGCCACCTTCAGCCCGGACGGCTGCGAGTGGCGGACGAGCCGTCCTTCCGGCGGAGGGTCCTGCACGGTCGCCGACGGCCGCGACGGAACCGGGATCGTGGACGGTCTGCGTGCTCGTCGAATGGCGGGGGTCCACGCCAACCCGCCGACCCGGCACCGCTGGGCGCATGACTTCGGCTACATCACCCGGAACGACTTCCGCGCGTCCTCGCCGCACTTCTTCTCGACGACCTATCGCGCAGAAGGGACGCCGAGCTGTACCCCGCTCAACGAGCGGATGCGGGTGGTGCTCGCGTGGGACAGCGACGCGTCGTGCACCGCCGGCGACGCCAGCTCGTGCACCGACACGCTCGACATGGACCTCGACATCCTCGTCTACGAGGAGCCGGGCGGGGCGCTCATCGGTCAGAGCGCGACCACGGTCAACAGCTACGAGCACGTGGACATCCCGATCCGCGGCTCGACCCTGGGGTGCGGCGGCGCCGACTGGCACTACCGCATCGAGGTGCGGCTCTCGAACTACAGCGCGACCGCCGGCGAGAGCACCTACTACGGGATCGCATGGCACGCCTACTGATTGGGCTCATCGCGACCGCCCTGGCGAGCGCCTGCAGCGCTCCTCAGGGCGGGCTCGATGGCGGCGGGATGGATGGCGCAAGCCTCGACGCGGCGCACCTCGATGCGCCCCGCTTCGACGGCGCGGACCTCGACGCGGCGCGGCTCGATGCCACAGGCTCCGATGGCTCGCGCGTGGACTCGGGCGTGCCCCGGGATGCGGGGTGGGATCCCGACACGAGCTTCCTCCCCCCGTGGCCGATGCGCTGCGCCGACGAGCCGGTCCCCGGCTTTCGCCAACTCGACAATGGCTATTGGCGCCCGTGCAACTGCTTCGACGGGGACCCGCTCCGACCCGTCCCGACCCAGAACGACGAGGGGATCCGCGCCGTGCCCTTCGACTGCGACTGGCCTGTGGGAACCATCTGGAGCCTCGATTGGCTCTCCATCCCGCCTATACAGATCGACTTCCTCGGCTGCGAGCCCATCTTCGACAGGGTGCGGCCGTCCGGCTTCATTCCCGAGCCGTTCGAAGACGTGTTCTTCTCTGTGCGAGAGCAGCGGCCCGCAGAGATCGCGCGCGACCAGATATGTGTGCCCACCGAGTGCGTCTTCGACACCCCCGGTGAGCCCGCGCGATGCAGCGACGACTGTGGACCGTTTCGCCCGGATGCTACCGTTTTCGGCGGATACGTGACGGTCTACCGCGTCGACCGCAGCGCGTGCGATGACCCTGACCCGCCTCCGGGCAGCCCATGACGCGGACACGACGACACCAGCGCGGCGGACACCTCGCCGCGTTGGCGATGTGGCTGGGCCTGATCGCGGGCTGTGCCGGCCCGATCGAGCACGGCGAGGACGCGGGCGTCGACGCCACGCCCGCGTGCCCGGGCTCCTCGCGCTGGCACCCGACGCTCGGCCGCTGCGCTCGCTGCCTGGAAGACGCGCACTGTCATGGCGATGAGGTCTGCTCGGAGGGGGAGTGCGTGCGCTGCGTCCAGGACGCCGACTGCAACGCCTTCGTGCCGTACTGCGTCGACAACGGATGCCGGCGGTGCGCCGGGCCCGAGCACTGCCCCGCCCCCGACGCGAGCCGGTGTGGAGAGGGCTACTTCTGCCAGCCCTGCGTGGACGACGTCGACTGCGCGCACATCGCCGGGCGAGGCGTGTGCGACGAGGGCATGTGCGTCGAGTGCACCTTCGGCGATCCGAGCGCCTGTGGGGATCGCGTCTGCGACGGGCGCGCGCGGGTGTGCACGGATCGGCTGCCGCGCACCAGGGGCCTCTGCGACACCTGTGTCGCCGACACCGACTGCGAGGAGAGCTTGCTCTGCGTCGCGCCCTATCTCGAGCGCGAGACGGCGACGGCCCACTGCTATTGGCGCTTCGACGCCCCCGCCCCGGGTCCGGCGGGCGGCTGCTTCGGAGTGCGGCCCTTCGTGCAGGCAGGCTGGGCGCTGAGCGTGCAGGGGGAGCGCGTGCGCGGGTGCTTCTCGCAGGTCCGCAGCTCGTGCGAAGCGCTCCGCGACCACGGCGCCGCGTGCTCGGACCCCGGTGAGCCGGGCGCGCCGGCGATGAGCGCGTCCTGCGGCACTGGCGCGCACAACGACGGCTTCTGCCGCCTCACGGAGGAAGGTGGCGGGGAGTGCACCACGCGCTGCGGCGCTCACTACCACTGCCCATGCGCTGACGAGGACTGCCGGCGGAGCTACGCCTGCGTCATCTACGGCGATGACACCGGTGGCTTCTGCAGCACCACGGTGACGTGCACATTTCCCGAGCTCGAATGCGAGTGAGCGCAGCCGCGCCACGCTCGGGATCGAGGCGACCGACTGACGGCCACGCAGCGCAGCGACCCATGTGATCAGGTCGGGGCCCAGCGCCGGGCGATCGGCGCGAGCCAAGGCTGGATCCAGACGAGGCCCCGGTG
>JAEZBP010000514.1 GCA_023427125.1 Pseudomonadota bacterium
CGCATCCAGGCGCCCGGCGTCGAGGGCACCCTGGTGCAAGAGGTCTGGTAGACCTCAGGCGTGCGCAGGGGAGTGCAGGCTGAGCCAGCGCAGGATGTCCTGCCGCCGGACCAGGCCGAGCAGCGAGCCGTCGCGCTCCACCACCGGCACCTGATCCATCTCGCGCGTACCGAGCTTGCGGAGCGCGTCGGCGGCCGGCTCGTCGATCGACACCGTCTCGAGCGAACCGGCGGGCGTCATGATCTCGGAGACCCGGCTCGTCTCCCACGCGTCGCGCGGCAGCCGGCGCACGTCCTCGAGCCCCACGCTGCCGACCAGGCTCCCGCCCGAGACGACCGGGAAGCTCTGCTGGTCGGTGCCCATGATGTGCTCGCTCACCAGCAGGCTGACCGGCAGCTCGGGCGCCACCGTCTCCACCGAGCGGCGCATCACCTCGCGCACCCGCGTACCGCGGAGCGCCTCTTGGATCACCGTCTGCTCGTAGCTCGCCTTGGCGGCGCTGAGCAGGAACCACCCGATCAGCATCAGCCAGAGCCCCTGCCCGAAGCCGCCGGCGAAGAGGCTCGTCACGCCCAGGGCGATCAGCAGCCAGCCGACCGCCTGCCCGCCCCACGACGCCCAGCGCGTCGCCTTCTCGAGGTCCTTCGTCGCCGCCCAGAAGATCGCGCGCAGCACCCGGCCGCCGTCGAGCGGAAAGCCCGGCACCAGGTTGAAGACCCCGAGGATCACGTTCACCGGGCCGAGCCAGAAGAGCAGCGTCGAGATCGGCCCGAGCGCCGTGATCACCTGCATCGGATCGGTGGCCCCCTCGATCGCGGGCGCCGCGAGCAAGCCGCCGAGCGCGGTCGCGCCGACGCCGATCGCGATGCTCGTGATCGGCCCGGCGGCCGCCATCAGAAACTCCGACATCGGCGACGGAGGCTCCTTCTCCATGTGCGCCATGCCGCCGAAGATGAAGAGCGTGATGCGCCGCACCGGGATGCCGAACATCCGCCCGACGATCGCGTGCGAGAGCTCGTGGAGCAGCACCGACACGAAGAAGAGGACGGCCGCCGCGAAGGCGACCCCCCACACCAGCGCGAGGCTCCAGTCGGGGTGCCACTGCGGGAACACCGCGATGGCGAGGTTCACCAGCACGAGCGCGAAGATGATGATGAGCGACCAGTCCGCGAAGAGCTGGACGCCCGCGACGCGACCGAACGGGATGCCGCCGAGGCCACCGATGCGGCCCCGTGGCGCTCTGCCCCGAGGGGCGGGCTCACGTCGACGGTCCATGCCCGGGGAGCTAAGCGCGGAAGGAGGCGTGTCAGGGGCGGGCCACGCCGAGCGCCAGGCGAGCGAGCCGCGCCCGCAGCTCGCGCGCGCGCGCCGAGGGGAGCAGCCCCTCGCGCGCGAGGAACGCGTAGAACGACGCGGACACGTCGAGCAGATCGCGCAAGAAGCCCAGCTCCTCGTCCTCGCAGCCGATCGAGGCCCGCAGCAGCTCGTCCGCATCGAGCGCGCCCCAGTCGAGCCCCCGCGAGGTCGGCTCGGCGCACATCGCCACGAAGAGCGCGAGCACCGGCAGCGTCGTGCGCGCGTGCCAGCGGTGCTCGACCGGGCACTCCGGCGCGAGCACGAAGCGCGCGATGAGCGGCCGGGCGAGGAGAACGGGAGCGGGCGTGTAGAGCGGGTCGGTATCGAAGCGGTCCATGATCAGCACCTCCGGCGGGCCTTATCGGAGGCGGCTCGGGACCGTTGCGTGCCCATCCTTGACAGCCCCCGCGGAGGGCGCTACCACCCGCTTTCCCTGCGGGAATAACTCAGTGGTAGAGTGCAACCTTGCCAAGGTTGAAGTCGAGGGTTCGAATCCCTTTTCCCGCTCTCGCTAGGTAGATCGTCGCGCTCACCGCCGGTTCGAGGCAGCAGCCTCGCCGGCCGTTTCGCTTCCGTCCGACGGCTACGACCCGCCCTCCTCTCCATCGGCGCGGGCGCTGCGGCGGAAGCCGAGGGAGCGGAGGAGGCGGCGGTCCGAGATCGCGAGCCGCGCGAGGGTGCTCCACTCGAGGTACCAGCTCCAGAGGTGCTGCTCGGCCGCGGCGCGGGCCGCGCGGTCTTGGGCGTCGACCTCGTCCTGGAAGGGCGCGGCGGGCTCCTCGCCGATCCGCGCGAGCAGCCGGCGGCCCTGGGCGAGCACCTCGTCGTTCAGGTTGCGCTTGTCGAGCAGCGCTCGGGCGCGGCGGCCCTCTTCGCCCATGCCCCCGTCCTCCTCGGGGCGCGCGATGAGCTCGAGCCGGTCGAGCAGCGTCGCGATCGACATCACGACCTCGGCCCCCTCGGTGCGGCGCAGCTTGTGGAAGACCAGGGCGTGCACCGCCGGGAAGTTCAGGCGCAGCACCACCTCGCAGACGACGAACCAGCGGCTCTCCCAGGCCGAAAGCGCGATCAAGGGGTCCTGCGCCGTCTCGCTCGGCCCGAGCGCGCTCACGTACGACAGCGCCCTCAGGCGCTTCCAGCCCTCCTCGAGGTCGGCGTCCGTGAACCCCAGACCCTCGAGCGCCCGGCGCGCGTCCCGGTGGCCGACCCCGACGAGGAAGTCGAGCACCCGATGCGCCTTCTGACCGACCCTGAGCTTCGCCATCGCGATCTCCTCTCGTTGCTGAGGCAGGCGGTGCCTCTAGCGAGGCCGCCGACCAACTGCCCCCTTCATCGGCGCGGGCCGGCGACCGTTGCGTCGATTATCGAGGTCACGGCGATCTCTTCGGTGCGGCGCCGGATCCGCCGCCCCCGGAGCGCGGCTGTCCGCCCCCTCATCGCGGAGACGTGCCCCCCGCGTCCGCGGACCTGCCCCCGGTCCCCGCGCATCGGCCCCCTGTTAGCCGAGACCTGCCCCCTGCTCGTCGAGACCTGTCCCCTGCTCACGAAGGCGGGGGCCGAGCGGGAATGGACTTGCCCCCATGATCTTGGCGGCCGCCCCCACGACCGCCGCCCTGGACATTGCGGACGGCCACCTCGACAGAGCAGGGGGCGGACTCTCGGCCAGTGGGGGCAGACGCTCGGCGAGTGGGGGCAGGCTCCGAACCGTGGGGGCATGCTCCCGCCGCCGTCCCCGAGGCGGTCGGACGCCGAGCGTTGGGCGCAGCCTGCCGTCGCGCGGCCGCAGGAGCCCCGTCCGGGGCCGGGAGGCCTCTCTATCGACGCGAGAGGGCGCGCTCGAGCGCGGCGACGCGGGGGGGCGCGACCGCAAGAGCCGACGCGAGGGCCGGCGGAGCCGACATGGCGAGCACGGGAAGCGGGGGCGCGACCGCCCGAGCTCATGC
>JAEZBP010000597.1 GCA_023427125.1 Pseudomonadota bacterium
GGCCGCGAGGGCGCCGCGGTGCTCGTGAGAGCGCCGCGCCCGGGAGTGAAGATGAGCGGTCCGGCCACGGCCGACGCGCTTTGCGGCTTCCATGCCAGCGCTCGGAGCGAGGGCGTGCGCCGTCGAAGGAGAGGGCAGCCGCGGGTGCTGGTCCATTATGGAACGCGCTGCTCGCTCTTGGAGCGGCGCCGCGCGCGCACGGCGCGCTCCGCGATCAGAGCTCGGCGCGGACGGGTCAGGCGCTGAACGGGAGGGAGCTCGGGTCGCGGGCGAGCTGCGCGTGATCGTTGGCGCCCCAGCAGTAAACGACGTCGCCGGCGATGGCGCAGGTATGGGCGCCTCCGGCGCTGAGCGCGCGGGCGGGCGCCTCGAGCAGGACGCGCACCGGGACCGGGCGGTCCTCGGTCGTGCCGTCACCGAGCTGCCCTCGGTCATTTGCTCCCCAACAGAACACGGCGCCGTCGTCGAGGAGCGCGCAGGTGTGGGCCCGGCTCGGCGAGCCATACTCGAGCGCGGTGGGCGACGCGACCTCGACGGGGATGAACCCTCCGACCGAGACGCCGCGCGCTCGCGCAGGCAGCGAGACGGCGAGGTCGGGCGCGTCGCGGGGCTCCCGGCTTCCGATGCCGAGCTGGCCGTCGTCGTTCTGGCCCCAGCAGCGCACGTCTTCGGCGACCACGCAGGCGTGGGTCGGGCCCACGGCGATGCCGCGCAGCGGCTCGCCCGCCCACTCGATCGTCTCGCGCGCCTCGCCCCAGCACACGATCTGGCCGTCGCTGGTCGCGCAGGTCCTCCGGCCCCCCGCGCCCACGTGCTCGGGCGCCTCGACCTCCGCCCAGATGCCGCGCAGCGCGAGGTAAGGATCGCGCAGGTCCGGGCCGAGCTGTCCGGAGGAGTTGTCGCCGTGGCAGCGCACCGCCATGTCGTCGTCGAGCGTGCAGGTGTGGCCGGCGCCGGTCGTGACCGCGATCGGCGCCCCGATCTCGACCCACGGCACCTGCTCGGCGTAGGTCGCGCCGACCTCCGGCCATCCGAGCAGCCCCGCGGTGTTGGTGCCCCAGCAGCCCAGGCGCGGCGGATCGACCGCGCAGGTGTGCAGCACGCTCGCCGAGAGCGAGCTCGCTCCTCCGAAGCGCGTGGGCGCCGGCGCGATGATCAGCGGCTCGTCCGACTCGCTGGCCTGATGGTGATCGTTGCGCCCCCAGCACACCGTGCTCCCGACCTCGCCCTGCCAGAGCGAGGCGCAGGAGTGCTGCGCCCCGGCGGCGATCGTGAAGGGTGCGCAGTCGGCGCGCTGGCAGGGATCGGCGAGCCCTGCGTCGGGCACCGGCATGACCGGCCGCGTCGATCCGCTGCACGAGAAGCTCGGGTCCAAGCGCAGCTCCGCGTTGCACGCGCTCATCAGCGTCAGCAGCAAGACCCAGCGGCGGCGGCTCATCGGAAGGTCCCTCGGAGGCCGATGTTGGGGAAGAAGATCGCCGGGTTACGCTGCACGTCGCAGGCGCGCTCAGGCTCGCGCGTGCTGTCCGCGCACAAGAGCCGCTGAGGCTCGCCGCCCACCGCGAAGGTCACGTTCCTCCACTCGAGCGAGACCCGCAGGTCTGCCCAGCCCGCGTCCCAGCCGTAGCCGACCATCGCGTCGAGCCGCGCGAACGCCGGCAGGCGCTGCTCGTAGCGCCCGAGCGTGAGGTCCTGCCCCGAGAGGTAGGTGAACCCCTGGCTCGCGCCCGAGCGCAGGAAGGCGCTCACGCCGGCGACGAACCCCGCGCGGCTGTCGTACTGGAGGACCACGTTGAGCACGTGGCGGATGTCGTAGCTCGGCGTGTACTCGACCTCACCCGCGTAGGGATCGCTCGTCGTCTCGGAGAGCGTATAGGCCAGCCGTCCCTTGAGGTGGCGGCCGAGCTCGGCGCGGATCGAGAGCTCGAGGCCGTAGGCGAGGCTCTCGGGCCGGAAGCTCTCCGGGCTCGGGAAGCGGCAGAGACCTTGGCGCGTGCACGCCGGAGAAGGTGGGCTGAGCAGCTCTGGAGAGACGAGGTCGTCGTAGTGATGGACGAAGACCGTCCCGCCGAGGCGCAGGCGCAGATCATCCACGTGGATCCGCGCCGTGGCCCCGAGCTCCGACTGGACCGCGGTCTGCAGCCCCATCGTCATCGGCAGCTCGCTGAGCCCCGGCAGCGGGATGGGCAGCACGGCGGGCTGACGCGCGACGCCCCCCGCGGCGTGCAGGGTCAGCGCGGAGATCGGCTCCCACACGAGGCGCAGGCGAGGATCGATCGCGGCCTCGTAGAGCCCTTGCATGATCCAGAGGTCGCCGCGCACACCGCCGATCACCCGCAGCTCGCGCAGCGGCCGCCACTCGACGTTCGCGTAGAGGCTCGCCGTCATGCGCCGTCGCTCGCCGAACGCGCTCTCGACGGCGATCGGGCTGCCGCCCTCGTCGGCGAGCGCGAAGAGCGAGCCCGACGCGCCGATCGCCTGGCCGCCGAAGCGCAGGCGGAAGGCGCCCTCGCGCCGGTGGATCCAGAAGCGCGTGCCGAAGAGCGTGAGCTCCAGCCCGACGCGGGTCGGTGTCAGCTCGTTGACGCCGTCGAAGGACGACTCATCGTGGCCGAAGCGCAGCGCGAGACCGATCTCCGTCTGCGCGTCCTGGTACACGTGCCGCAGCTCGACGCGATGGAAGGCGAGGGTGAGCGCGAAGCCGGTCTCGTCGGGAAAGGCGATGGAGAACTGGTCGTAGGAGCCGAGCGCGACGAGCTCGAGGCGATGACCGCGACCGAGCGCGAGGCTCCCGCGCGCCTGGTAGTCCCAGTAGACGAGCCCGACGTTCGGGACGAGGAGCGAGAGGAGCAGGCCCGGATAGCCGATGCGCGTGGCCGCCGACAAGCGGACGTCGCCGACGCGCCCTTGGGCGAAGCCGTTGAGATCGATGGCGCGGATCTCCGCCTCGCCGAACGCCTCCTCGCGCCGCTCGGGTGGGCCCTCGCCGACCACGACTCCGCCGGTGTGCCCGCCGTACTCGATCGGCGCGACGCCGCTGTGCACGTCGATCGCGCCGACCATCTGCGGGTGCACCACCGCGGGTCCGGCGGCGAGGTGATAGAGGGCGGGCAGCTGGATGCCGTCGTAGACGTAGATGGTCCCCGCCGGCGGCGCGCCCCGCAGGTAGAAGTAGGGCAGCCCGTCCATCATCGGGATCACGCCGGGCAGCGTGAGCACCGCGCGGAACGGATCGCCGAGCGCGCCGGGGGTGGCGCGGCTCTCCTCGAGCTCGAGGCGCTCGACGCCGGGCTCCTCGCGGCGGACCTCCGCGATGACGCCGAAGGCCGGGGCGGGAGGGTCTTCGGGTGGGAGGCGCGGAGGCGAGGGCGACGGCTCGACCGGGCGGGGCGTCACTCGCACTGTGAGCCGGGTGCGCGACGTGACGGGCTCTCCGCCGCGTCGCGCGGGCCGAAAACGCGCCTCCGAGAGCGCCTCGTCGACGATCGCGCAGAGCTCGTCCGGCGCGTCGCACTCGATCGCGCGCGCGCTCCCCTCCGCGTCGATCTCGATCGCGAGCTCGACGGAGCGCGGCTCGCCCTCGGCGTGGACCGGCGGCATCTCGAGCAGCGCGGGCGGCTCCCGCTCCTGCGCGTGGGCGCTCGTGCCTGTGCCGATCACGCCGATCACCAGCGCGGTCAAGAGTCGAGCCCGCCGCCGCACGGCGCCCAGTAGAGCACGCGCGCGCGGCCGCGTCAGCGCATCGAGCGTCAGCGCTGCCGGCGATCGACGGCGACCATCGGTGCCGGCGCCGCGAGCCGCTTCGGCACCTCGCTGACCTGCTTCATCGGCCCGCGCGCGCGGCGGAGGCAGTCGGCGAGGGCCGCCTGATCGATGCTGCCG
>JAEZBP010000690.1 GCA_023427125.1 Pseudomonadota bacterium
GAGCCTTCGGCGCTCCGCGCCTACGGCTCCGGTCCATCGCGGGGCGATGGGGCCCTGTCGATCGACGGCGTCGCTGCGCGACGCCTGGTCTCCGACGGCCGACGACGGAGCGACCCCTGAAGCACCCCTCCTGGGGGCGCTGAGCGGAGCGGTTCCGCGCTCGCTGGACACCGGGGACGGGAAGCGCCGCCCGGCCGGCAGGGCCGCGTAGCTCGGCCGCGCGCGCGAATGCGCGCGCCAGCAACTGAGCCGCGCGCCAAGCAAACGACGTGTAGACTCGAAGGCATGCGCTCGCTTGCTTTGCTGCTGCTCGTCGCGCTCGCCGGCTGCGACGGGACCATCAGCGTCACGTTCTTCACCGGCCTGCAGGAGCTCGAGGTCTCGAGCGGCGACCTCGCGCTGCCGGCGGCGCTCAACGACGGCGGCCGCATCGCCAGCGTGGCGTGCGGGCCGAGCGGGATGTGCGCGCCGCCGAGCGGCGCGATCGTGATCTCCTGCGAGGCGAACGTCTGCGATCCGGCGCCGACGACGCTCTCGGTGCCCTTCGGGGAGGTCATCGACGTCGAGTCGCTCCTCGCCGAGACGCGCGACGTCGGCGTGCGCCGCATCGAGTCGTACACGATCGAGGAGGTCACCTACGACGTCGACCTCAACACGCTCGGGCTCGACGTCGGCCCGGTCGACATCTACTGGGGGCCCGAGGCGGCGACCGCGATCGACCCCGCCCTCGGCGTGCGCCCCTTCGGCACCGTCCCGCTCGTCGCGGAGGGGACCACGCCCCGAGGGCAGCTCGCCATCGACGCGGCCGGCGCGGAGGCCCTCAGCGACTATCTCGTCGCGACCGGCTCGCGCGTGCGCTTCTTCGCGCAGACCGTCGTCGACCTCGAGCCGGGCGACCCCTTCCCGAGCGGCGGGACGCTCGGGGTGGGCGTCAATGTCACGATCACGGCCGTCGGGCGGGTGATCGACTGACCCTTTGAGGATATCGGGGGGCGCGTTAGACTGCGGCGCTCCATGCGCAGGGACAGCCGAGCGATGCGAGCACCCCGAGTCGCGGGGCGGAGGAAGTAGTGGCGTCTGAGTCGATTCCGCCGGCATCGAGCGGTAGCAACCTGAAGTACGGGGCCGTCGGCGTGGTGCTGATCCTCGCTGCGATTGCGGCGTGGTTCGGCATGCAGAGCTGCGAGGGAGAGCCGGGTCCGGTCGCGACCGTCCAGGTCGACGCGGGCATCGCGCCGGTGGATCGCAGCGCCGGGACGGTCGACGACGACCTCGTGATCCCCGAGCTCGAGCCCGACGCGGGGCCGCCAGCGCCCGACGCCGGGCGCCCTGTCCGCTACGTCACCCGGTACGTGGGCGGAGGAGGCGGCAACTGGAACTGCAGCGGGCAGATCCCGCCCGCGGCGGCGTCGGAGCGCTTCGCGCAGAGCCAGGTGCAGTTCCGCAACTGCTACGAGCGGCGCCTGAAGGTGAACCACCAGCTCGAGGGCCGCGTGAACGTCAGCATGCGGGTGTCTCGCACCGGGCGCGTCGACGCGGTGTCGGTCGGCGGGACCATGCGCGACAGCGAGGTGCTCTCGTGCGTGCGGCGCATCGCGAACGGCATCACGTTCCCGGCGCCGACCGGCGGGAGCTGCGCGGTGGTCGCCGCGCCGCTGAACTTCACTCCGAGGCAGTGAGCTGATCTCGAGGAGAGGACGAGCGATGGAATACCTGCGTGGGTGGCGGGCGCTGCGGAAGGATCCGCAGTGGATCACGAAGGTGCTGATCGGGACGCTGTTCAGCCTCATCCCGGTGGTCGGCCCGATCGTGGTGACGGGCTGGCTCTCGCTGGCGCTGCGGCGCGCGGTCTCCGGACAAGACGCGCCGCTGCCGAGGCTCGACTTCGATTTCGAGTACCTGAAGAACCTCGTGATGGCGGGGTTCAAGGGCTTCCTCGCCCAGCTCCTCTGGTCGCTCCCGCTCGTGGTCGTGTTCATGGGGGCGTACGCCGGCTGCATCGTGAGCGCCGTCGTCGTCGCGGGTGCGTCCCGGAGCAGCGGCGACGATCCGGGCCTCGCGATGTTGATCGTGGCGCTCGTCTTCTGCGTGGTGATGCCGATCCTGATCATCGGCGCGTCGCTCCCGCTGAACATCGCGAGGATGCGCGCGGAGATCACCGACGACCTCGGCGCCGCGCGCATCAAGGAAGTGTTCGGGATGACGCGGCTGATGATGAAGGAGCTCATCGTCGGCCAGCTCGTCCTGATGTGCATCGGCTTCGGCGTGCTCCTCCCCTTCGGGCTCATCACGCTGACCCTCGGGCTCTACCCCGCAGCGATCGTCATGCAGGTCATCGCGACCTACTGGCTGGCCGAGGTGTACCGGCGCTACCTGGAGAAGGGCGGCGAGCCTCTCCCGGTCGGCCCGCTCGAGGTCCCGGGCACCGTGCCGGCCCCGCAGGCGCCGCCTCCGCAGCTCTGACGACCTCGCTGCGATCTAGAACTGGCGAGTGTTTGGAGGTATGGAGAGCGTCTCTCCATGACCCACCGAACGCTGGCGCTCCTCACCTCGCTCTCCCTCCTGGCCGGCTGTCATGACTCGCACGTCGTCACCGACGGCGGCGACACGCCCGACCAGGACGCTGGCTCGACCTCGCCCGACGGCGGCCCGGTGGGCATCGACGCCGGCCCGCCGGCTATGGACTCGGGCCCCCTCGAGTGCGGGCCGGACGAGCGCCTGACGCGCCTCGTCTATTACGGCACGAGCATGCCGACCGTCGTCCCGCTGACGGCCGGCCAGACGCTGGCGGTGGTCGACTTCGACACCTGCTCGGGCGCGTTCGTGACCGACGAGTGGGTGCTGACCGCGAAGCACTGCGGCGTCCGCGTCGGCCGCCGCCTCTGCGTGGGCCCCGACCCGCTCAACGCCGACGTCTGCTTCACCGTCGATCGCGTGGAGGATCACCCGAACGTCGACATGACGCTGGCCCACGTCGACGCGCCCGCCTCGAGCCGCATCCCCGCCCTCGAGCCCATCCCGGTCATGACCGAGCGGATGGACAACACCTGGATCGGCCGCACGGCGGAGGCGGCGGGGTACGGCACGCAAGAGGACGGCTCGAGCGGCGAGCGCGAGTTCAGCGCCGAGCCGATCGCGCGGCTCGATGCGGTCTACGTGACGATCGACGGGATGGGCGAGCGCGGCGTGTGCTTCGGCGACTCGGGAGGCCCGCTCACCGTGCTCGCGAGCGACTCCACCGTCCGCGTCATCGGCACGCTGAGCTACGGCGACCCGAGCTGCACGGGGCAGGAC
>JAEZBP010000713.1 GCA_023427125.1 Pseudomonadota bacterium
CGGCAGGTGTGAAAGGGATCCGTGCGGCGGCGATCATGGCGCTCCCCCGAGAGGTTGCGTCGAGCCTATCGCACCGCGGCAGGTGAGCTCAATCGCGAAATGGCTAGCCGCGGCGGAGCTTCTCGAACGGGCGGTTGCCGAAGTTGCCGCCTTGCTTCGTCGGGCCGCTCTTCGGCGCTGGCTTGCCCTGCGGCCCTCGCGGCGATCCTCCGCCGCTCGGGCGCGGCGGCGGGGCCTCGTCGCTGCGCGCGCTGAGCGAGACGCGCCGGCGCTCCAGATCGACCTCGAGCACCTTCACCTTCAGGCGATCGCCGACCTTCACCACCTCTCGCGGATCTCGCACGAAGCGATCGGCCAGCTTGCTGACGTGCACGAGCCCGTCCTGATGGACGCCGAGATCCACGAAGGCGCCGAAGTGCGTGACGTTCGTGACCACGCCCTCGAGCACCATGCCGACCTCAAGGTCCTCGAGCTCCTGCACGTCGTCGCGGAAGCGCGGCGGCTCGAACTGCTGGCGCGGATCGCGTCCCGGCTTCTCGAGCTCGCTCACGATGTCGCGCAGCGTCGGCTCGCCGACCCCCTCGCCCACGTAGCGGCCGAGCTCGATGCGCGCGATACCGTCGCGAACGCCGACGAGCGCGGCGAGCGGCTTGCCGAGATCCTTCGCGATGCGCTCGACCAGCGCGTAGCGCTCCGGGTGCACGGCCGAGGCGTCGAGCGGGTGCGCGCCGCCCGAGACCCGTAGGAAGCCTGCGCACTGCTCGAAGGCCTTGGGCCCGAGCCCCTTCACCTCGAGCAGCGCACGCCGGCTCGCGAACGCGCCGTTCTCCTCGCGGTGCGCGACGACGCGCTTGGCCAGCGTCTCGCCGATCCCCGAGACGTGGCTGAGGAGCGGCGCGCTCGCGGTGTTGAGCTCGACGCCGACCGCGTTGACGCAGCTCTCGACGACCTCGCCGAGCTTCCGCGCCAGCATCGGCTGGTGCACGTCGTGCTGGTACTGCCCGACGCCGATCGCCTTCGGATCGATCTTCACGAGCTCGGCCAGCGGATCCTGGAGTCGCCGCCCGATCGAGACCGCGCCGCGGATCGTGAGGTCGAGATCGGGCATCTCCTCGCGCGCGATGTCCGACGCGCTGTACACGCTCGCGCCCGCCTCGCTCACCGGCACCACGATCACCTCTTCGAGGCCGGCGTCCTTCAGCGCGCGGCGCGCGAACGTCTCGGTCTCGCGCCCGCCGGTGCCGTTGCCGATCGCGATGGCCTTCGGCCGATGCTTCTTCACGAGCTCGACCAGCACCTTGGCCGCGCGCTCCTTGTCCGCGTCGCCGCGGCCCGGATAGATCGTGGCGTGCTCGAGCACCTTGCCGGTGGCGTCGAGCGCCGCGCACTTGCTGCCCGTGCGCAGGCCCGGATCGATCCCGATCACCGGCGCGCTCCCGAGCGGCGCGGCGAGCAAGAGATCCTGGAGGTTGCTCGCGAAGACGTCGACGGCCTGCTTGTCGGCCTCGAGCTTCAGATCGACGCGCACGTCGTTCTCCACGCTCGGGGCGAGGAGGCGCTTGAGCGCGTCGGCGATCGCCTCGCGGAGGGGAGCCGCGAAGGGCGAGCGCTCGCTCAGCTTCATGATCCCGCCGAGGCGGCGCTCGAGCGGATCGCTCTCGACGGTGATCGAGGCGCGCAGGATCCCCTCGCGCTCGCCGCGCCGGATCGCGAGGAAGCGATGCGAGGGGATCGAGCGGACGGGCTCGCTGAACTCGTAGTACTGCTCGAACTTGGTGCGCTCGGCCTTCTCCTTGGCGCCGCGCGCGACCTCGGTCGTGAGCACACCCGGCTTGCGGAAGGCCTCGCGCACGATCGCGCGGGCCTCGGCGTGCTCGGCGACGAGCTCCGCGACGATGTCGCGCGCGCCGGCCAGCGCGGCGTCCGCGTCGTCGACCTCCTTGCCGGGGTCGACGAACGCGCGCGCCTCTGCGATCGGATCGCCTGCGGCGGGCTGCGCGAGGATGCGCTCGGCGAGCGGCAAGAGGCCGCGCTCGCGCGCGATCATCGCGCGGGTGCGCCGCTTGGGCTTGAAGGGCAGGTAGAGATCCTCGAGCTCGGTCTTGGTCGTGGCCGCCTCGATGCGCTTCTTCAGCTCGGGGGTGAGCTTGCCTTGCTCCTCGATCGACGTGAGCACGGCGCGGCGGCGGTCCTCGAGCTCGAGTAGGTAGCTGCGCCGCTCCTCGATCGCGCGGATCTGCACCTCGTCGAGGCCGCCGGTGCGCTCCTTGCGGATGCGGGCGACGAAGGGGACGGTCGCGCCCTCTTCGAGGAGGGCGATCACGGCCGCGACGGAGCGCGGCGGGATCGAGAGCTCGGCGGCGATCGCGGGGCTGGGGTCGAAGCGCGGGGTGTCGGTCATGGGCCGCGCACCCTACCGAACGGCGCGCTCGAGAGCCACCCGGACCGCGCGCGCGCCTGTCAGTCGGCGGGGCAGATCGGCGCGGTGAACCGCCCGTTGACGGAGTTGTTCTCCGCGTCCGCGATCACCCCGAGGCTGACCTCGGTGTCGGAGATCGACTCCACGACGATGAGACCCTGCGACGAGATCACGTTAACTGCTTCGGCCGTCACGAAGTTGACGACCTGCGCGGTTCCATCGATGACGCTGGCCTGATCGAAGCGCAGCGGGTACTCGCCCGGCGCCTCCGGCACGAGGAAGAGGATGTGCGGCGCGACGCCCGTGTTGGGCGCGCAGGGCGCCCTCTCGGTGGCGTGGAGCCTCGCCACCAGGTGGCCGTCGAGGTGGATGACGTCCGCGCTGACCATGGACCAGTCCCCGCCGCCGATCAGGCCACGAGGCGTCTGCTCGACGATGGCGTCCGGCGTGTACCCGCCGCATCCGCCGAGGAGAGCAATTGGAAGAAAAAGGTGTGAAACACAGGCAAAGAGACGTGAAATGCGCACGAACTGCTGCTTCCTTTCACCGGCCGCCATGGCCGGGCCGCGGCGTGGCCTGTTCATCGAGCGTGCCAGTCCGAGAGCGCCGGGCGCGGCGCGGTCGGCGCCACACAGTGAACCCAGCGACCGTGCCGCTGTGAAGACGCGGTCACGGGGGGGCCGGACCCGGCTCCGGCCCTCGGCGCTCGCCGGATCGGCGGGGAGGCCGAGCGCGCGCGGCGATGCCGCAGCGCGTCACGTCGAGCGTGCGATTGCGCGCATCGGGGTTGCGGTGAGCGTGCTACGCGTCCTATGACGCCCTCACAACCCGAGGCCATGATGACCGACATGAGCGCCGACGTGTCCCCTTCTCGACCGCCGCGGGCTCCCGCCGATCAACCGCGACTGGCGAAGGAGCGCCTCCTGCGCATCCACGAGCTGATGCTCGAGGGGCGTGTGCTCGAGGAGCGCCTGATCCGCATGCAGCGGCAGGGGGAGGGCTACTTCTGGATCGGCGGCCCCGGCGAGGAGGCGTTCAACACCTGCCTGGGCCTCCTGGTGAAGAAGGGGCAGGGGATCGATCACGACTACCTGCACCTGCACTACCGCTCGAGCGCCACGCTGCTCGCGATGGGCGCGCCCTCGATCGACGCGCTGCGGCAGATGCACAACACGAAGACCGATCCGTACTCGCAGGGCCGCAACTTCGTGGGCCACTTCTCGAAGCGCGCGTGGAACGTCGTGCCGATCACCTCGCCCATCGAGGTGCAGTACAGCATCGCGATCGGGACCGGCCTCGCGCAGCGGCGCCACGGCGGCGACTCGCTCACGATCGTGCAGGGCGGCGACGCCGGCACCGCCGAGGGCGACTTCGCGACGTGCCTGGTGTGGGCGAGCCGGCCGGGCGCCGAGCTGCCGATGCTGATCATCGTGACGAACAACCAGTGGGGCATCTCGACGGCCGCGTCGACGCAGCACGGTGAAGAGCACATCGCCGATCGCGGCAAGGCCTTCGGCATGCGCACCGCGGTGTGCGACGGCAACGATCCCGAGGCCGCCTGGCACGCGATCAGCGAGGCGATGGAGTACGTCCGGCGGGAGCGCAGGCCCTTCCTGCTCGAGGCCCACGTCTCACGTCTCTACGGGCACTCGAGCTCGTCGGGCTCGAACTACGTGAGCGAGGAGCTCGACTGCGTGCTCGAGCTCGAGAAGAAGCTCGATCGCCGCGGCTGGCGCAGCCTCGAGGAGAGCAAGCAGATGCGAGCCGAGCTCGAGGCGAAGATGCAGGGCTGGTACAAGCAGGTGCTCGGCGAGCCCAAGCCGACCGGCGAGGACGCGTTCGACTTCGTGTTCGCGGATCGCAACTACGTGGGCGAGAGCTGATGGCCACCGTCGTCCAGGCCGTGCGCATGGCGCTCCACGTCGGCGAGTCGCAGCTGGGGGTCACCGACATCTTCGGCGAGGACGTGGGGCCGCCGCTCGGCGGCGTCTTCACCGCGACGCAGGGGCTCAAGACCGCGTGGAGCTCGCCGCTCGACGAGCGCGGGATCGTGGGGGCCGCGATGGGCCTCGCGCTCGCGGGGCAGAAGCCGGTCGCGGAGATCCAGTTCTGCGACTACGCGTTCAACACGATCGATCTGCTGAAGCTCGCGGGCAACACCTACTGGTCGTGCGCTGGCGACTGGAACGTGCCGATGACGCTGATGACGCCGGTCGGCGCGGGCATCCACGGCAGCCTCTACCACTCGCACAGCTTCGACGCGCAGGCGACGCGCATCCCGGGCTGGAAGATCGTGATGCCCTCGAACCCGCGCGACGCGTACGGGCTCTTGCTGAGCGCGATCGCCGATCCGAACCCGGTCATGGTGCTCCTGCCCAAGGCGCTGATGCGCGCGCGTGCCGAGACGCCGAACGAGCTCATCCCGGGCGAGCCCGAGGACGCGAGGGAGCTCCGCAACCGGATCGACGCGCCGGTCGGCGAGCGCTCCAGCTGGGAGCCGGATTGGCCCGACACCGCGCTCGAGCTCATCCCGCTCGGCGAGGCGACGATCCTGCGTGAGGGGAGCGACGTCACGGTCGTGACCTACGGGCGGCTCGCCCGCGTCGCGATGAAGGCCGCCGACGTGCTGCGCGAAGAGGAGGGCATCCGCGCGGAGGTGATCGATCTTCGCTCGCTGCACCCCTACGACTGGCCGGCGATCGAGGCGAGCGTCCGCAAGACCGGCCGCGTCCTCTTCCTCAACGAGGACACCGAGATCACGAATTTCGGCGAGCACCTCCTGCGCCGCACCTGCGAGGAGATCTTCGGCGAGCTCCGGGTCGCGCCGCGCCTCCACGCCGGCGCGCACCTGCCGGGCGTCGGCCTCGCCGACGCGCTGGAGAACGCGTCGGTGCCGATGCTCGACTCCACCCTCGACGCGATCCGCGCGCTCGCCCGGGCCCCCGAGGTCGGCCGCTCGATGCGCGACGTCGCGATCGTCACCCGGAAGAAGCCGGCGTTCGACTTCACGCTCGACCCGCGCGAGCTCGAGCCGCGCGTGATCACCCCCGAGGTCTTCGGCCGCTCGGTCCGCTACCGCTGATCGCGCGGGCGCGCCTCGTCGGCGACTCGGCGCAGGCGCGCGATGAGCTGCTCGGCCGCGCCGCCTCGCAGCCGCCCGAACCCCTGCGCGAAGAAGACGTCGCCGTCGTCGCGCATCGCGAGCACCTCGTCGTAGTCGGCCGTCGGGTGGAGGTTCGGGCTCCGCGCCTCGCGCCACACGCGGTCGGCGAGCTGCACGAGCTCGCGCACCTGCGCGAACGGGACGCCCGCGCTCCACGTGATGGGGAGGGGGCCATGGGAGGGGCCGCCGGGGCTGTCGCCTCGGCCCGCCGTCACCCGGCCGCTCACCTCGAGCACGACGCGCCACGCGGTCGACGTGAGTCCGCCACCGGCGGCGTAGATCGCCTGGTTCGGCAGGCCGGCGCGGATGACCTCGGGGACGCGCTCGAGCGGCGTGCTCCTCCGCCCCGGCTCCTGCGAGAACCGCTGGACCGGGACGGGTGGGCTCAAGCAGACCTGAGGCTGCGCCAGCGCCGGAGCGGCGAGCCCGGCGCCGACCAGGGCCCCGGCTACGAGCAGCTGCCGCCGCGAGAGGATGGCGTCTCGGTCCTCGTCGTCGCGTCGTTCGCTCATCGGCCGAGAGCATAGGGCACTCCGGCACCGGTCAGCCTCCTTTCGGAGCCCGCGCTGCTATGCTCGCGCCGGATGGTGCCCGGGGATCGGATCGCGTCGCGCTACCGGCTGATCGACCGGATCGGCGCGGGCGGGATGGGCGAGGTGTGGCGGGCCGAGCAGGAGAAGCTCGGTCGCGCCGTGGCCGTGAAGCTGATCCGCCGCGGCGAGCAGGCGGGGGCGCGCGAGCGCTTCGCGCGCGAGGCGGAGCTCGCGGCGAAGGTCGATCATCGCAACGTCGTCGACATCATCGACTACGGAGAGACCGACGAGGGCGATCAGTACCTCGTGATGCCGCTCTTGCGCGGCGAGACGCTGGCCGCACGCCTGCGGCGCGCGCCGCCGCCCTCGCTCGGCGAGGTGCTCGCGTGGGTCCGCGGGGTGCTCGGAGGGCTGGCGGCGATCCACGACGAGGGGATCGTCCATCGCGATCTCAAGCCCGGGAACGTCTTCCTCGCGGAGGACGCGGACGGCGTCGTGCCGAAGCTGCTCGACTTCGGGATCGCGCGCGCGCCGCGGAGCGCCGAGAGCGGGAGCCTCACCCAGGTCGGCACGGCGGTGGGCACGCCCGAGTACATGGCGCCCGAGCAGTTCGAGTCGGCCCGCGATGTCGATCACCGCGCCGACGTCTACGGCGCGGGCGCGATGCTCTACGAGGCGCTCGCCGGACGGCCGCCGATGGAGGGGCCCGACGCGTTCGCGATCTATCGCAAGCTCCTCACGAGCGAGCCCATCGGCCTCGCGGCGCTGCGCCCCGAGCTCCCGAGCGCGCTGGTCGAGGTGGTCGATCGCGCGCTCGCCAAGGAGC
>JAEZBP010000922.1 GCA_023427125.1 Pseudomonadota bacterium
GGCGCCCTGGGGCGGGGGCGCGCGAGGGAGGAGAGCGGCTCGAGCACCGGCTGGATCTCGGACGGCTGGGCGAGCGATCCGTCCGAGGTGCGTGGCGGTCTCGAGCGTCGGTCTCGAGGGCCCACCCCGGGTCGGGTTGTTCTGTGTGGTCGCCCGCCGATCGCGCAGGGAAGCTCGACCACGTCGTCCAACGTACTCTCGTCCATGCCCGCTCCGTCGTTGGTCGGCACCATGGCCG
The DNA here is from genome assembly GCA_023427125.1 of Pseudomonadota bacterium. Lineage (GTDB taxonomy): Bacteria > Myxococcota_A > Polyangia > Polyangiales > Sandaracinaceae > JAEZBP01. Next base: position 239 of record JAEZBP010000922.1, read on the forward strand.
TGGCCCTCTCGCTCTTCGCCGCAGCCGCCTGCGCCCGAGACCGGTCCGTGGAGGCCACGCATGCGTCCGCCGGCGCCGTCGTCGGCTCCGCGTCCGCCGCGTCCGACGCGCCGTCTGCGCCCTCGCCCGCCGAGCGTTGCCTGCCCGTGGTCGCCGCCTCCTGCGGCTGCGTCTACTCCTGCGCCGCCGGCCTCGAGACCGCCCCCGACACGTGGAGCGTCTCGCATCCCTTCTGGGCCACTCCCATCATCGCCCAGATCGCGTCGTGGTGCGTGGACGGCGCCTGCACCGACGCCTTCCACGGCGAGATCACCTGCAACGGGATCTGCCCGCCCCGCCCCGCCGATCCCACGTGCCGCTTCGAGGGCGACGCCTGCGTGAGCGCGCGCGACGCCGCGCGATAGAGTAAGAGTCTCTGCGCCGAGGGCGCGGCACGCGGAGGGGGGGCCAGGCCGTGCTCACGACGTCGCGCAGCTCGACCGTGCGCACGACGTCGCGCAGCTCGACCGTGCGACGACCGTGGGGCGCCGCGTGCGACGACCGCACCCCGGGTGTTCGTCGATGGGGCGGGCGCGCGGGAGGCGAGGTGGCGGCCGCTGGCGGGTCTCCGCCACCTCCGCCGTTTTCGGCTCGTAAGTACGCGAGATCACACGACGCGATCTTCGGTTCGGTTCGTGATGACCGGGCGCGGCATGACGGATGCGCGCTGCCGATTGCCCGGGACGGTCTACATGGTGGGGCGCCGCACGGAGCGGCGGGTGCACCTGTTTCGGCCGGACTCGCTGATGAACCAGGTGTTCCTGTACTGCCTCGGGGTCGCGGCGCAGAAGACGAACGTCTCGGTCGTGGCGGCGAACCTGATGAGCAACCACTACCACGTGGTCGTGGTGGATCATGAGGGTCGGATCTGCGAGATGATGGAGTATATGAACGCCCTGCTCACCAAGACGACGCAGGTGATGCGCGGCTGGGTGGGGCGGGTGTTCGACGGGGAGGGGCCGAGCTACGTCGAGCTGACGACGCCAGCGACCATCGTCGACAAGTGTGGCTACACGCTCGCAAATCCCACGGCCGCGGGACTCGTGCGGTTCTCGAAGGAGTGGCCGGGGGTTCGGACGCGGGTGGAGGATATCGGGCAGCGGACGCTCACGATCGAGCGGCCCTCCGCGTTCTTCGCGGAGGACGGCACGATGCCGGCTGTGGTGGAGATCCCGCTCGAGCTGGCCGACGTGGTCATCGAGACGTACGGGGTGAAGCAGGCGCGCGAGCGGATCGCGGATGCGGTCGCGCGTCACGAGGCGAAGGGGCACGCCGAAGCGGCGGCGAAGGGCTGGGCGTTCAAGGGCGCCGAGCGCGTGCTGAAGAGCTCGCCCTACTCGCGTGCCAAGACGCTCGAAGACCGGCGGCGGATCAACCCACGATACGCTGGCGACGCGGAGGCGATCAAGGCGGCCGCCGCGCGGGACGCGGACTTCCGTGAGCGCTACGCCATCGCTCGCGAGCGCTGGCTCGCCGGTGACCGCCTCGTGGTCTGGCCGGCGGGTACCTATGCGATGAAGCGGTGGCATCGCGTCCCCGGCGAGCAGCCGCCCAGCTGATCGCGTCGCCTCCGGCTTGATGCGAGCCTGCTTCGAGCGCGGGCTCGCATCGGTGCGTCCGTCGCCGGCCTCGGCCCGCCGGATTGCAATGTCGGCGGACGGAATCACCCGCGTGGGCCCCACGGAAGGTCGCCAGCGGGCACTCGGAACCGCATCGGAGCGTGCGTCGGAGCCGCGCCGGGTCCCGCGGGCTGCCCGGCCCTCGGATCGAGCGTCGTATCGAGAGGCCCACCCCGGGGCAGGTTGTCGATGAAGAGGCAGCGTCGGATCGAGAGGCCCACCCCAGGTCAGGTTGTCGATGAAGAGGCCAGGTTGTCGATGAAGAGGCAGCGCTCGCCCCCGAGGAGCAGCGTCTGTTGGTGGGCCCACGCATGGGCCGCGCTGGCTCGAGCGACGCGCGAGGCGAGCATCCGACGTTGTGACGCCGCCACATCGAGCCGCCGCGACGTTGCGGCCGTGCAACCTCCATCGAGCGCTGCGATCAAGGCCACGAGCGTCACTCGCCGGCCGGGCGCGGCTGCCAGGGCCAGCGGCCGGTGAGCTCCAGCTCGAGCGAGACGCTCAGGAAGGTTCGAATCGCGACGACGATCGCGAGCACGCCGACGCTCTGGAAGGTCAGGTCGACCGCGACCGTCCGCACGATGTCAGCGGCCACCAGGAACTCGAGGCCGAGCAGGATCCCGCGCGCGAGCCGCTGCCGGGTCTCGCGGACGAGCGACATGTCCGAGCGGCGTCGCAACGCGCGGAGCGCGGCGTACCCGAGCGCGTACAGCGCGAAGAGCCCGATGACCCCGAAGCCGAGCGTCTCCACGAGCGCCGCGGTCCACTCGGCCGCAGGCTTCACGAAGTCGGGCAGCACGCGTGTCGATCTGGACACCGCGCCGCGAGTGACAGCCCCTCGAGCCCCGACCCACACCGGTCAGGAGCTCACGCTTCCCACGGCCCAGGCCGCGGACCTCGGACCGATCCGCTACTTCAGGCGATCGGAGACAGTCGGCGAGCACCGCGAGCGCCAGCACCGAGGCCGCGCATGCGGTGTCGCGCGAGGAGGTGCGCCGGTCCCGCGGGCTGCCCCTTCGGATCGAGAGGCCCGCCGCGGGTCAGGTTGTTCTGTGCGGATCGGGCTACGCGTGCACCACCGAAGGCGACAGGCGTATGCACTTCACGCCACCGAGCGGTCCTTCGCGTCGAGCACGCCCAGCATGCGGCACCGCTCGAAGGGGCGGCCAAAGGAGCTTGGGAGATGCGACCTGTTTGGTTGGCTGGATGTGCGGCGCTCGCGATCGTGGGATGTTCGGAGTCCCGCACGAGGCCGATCACGACGGACGCGGGAGCCGTGGAGGATGCGCGCTCGATGAACGAGGACGCGGGCACCGTACAGGAACCCGATGCCGGCGGGGCCTCGGACGCGGGCGGCGGCACCCGTCGCTACGGCGAGGCATGCAGCCGCCACGCGGATTGCGCGAGCGGCGTGTGCATCGGGACGACGGACGTGGCGCCCACATGCACCCGCACATGCGACAGCGACGCCCCGAACGACTGCCGCGACGAGAACACGTTCTGCGTCTCGTTCACCGAGGGCGAGTTCTGCTTCGGCGCCACGATCGAGACGGGCATCGACGCGAGCGATGACGAGGTCTTGAACCTGGGCGATTGCGTCACACGGTCACTCTCGCCGCTCGGGGACGCGGACATGTTCCTCGTGCTCGCCGGTCGCTCGGCGGACATCTCGGTCGTGGCTCAGCCCCAGAACCCCGCGCTCGATGTCGCGGTCGACTTCTACAACAATGGGCAGCTCGTCGGGCGCTCGGACGACTACGGCGGTGGCGGCTCGGAGGGCCTGCGCATCGCGGACTTCGCGCGCGGCTCGCGGATGCAGGTCGTGGTGCGCGACGGAGGCAGCTCGATCACGGATGAGTACCGGCTCTGCGTCATGATCAACTGAAGCCGACATCACTCAACTGAAGCCGGCATCACAAACCGGAAGCTCGGAGATCGGAGACCGGAGACCATCCAGGACCAAAGTCCCGGCAGAGGTGCGAGGCGGCCAGGGGCGCGCGTATGCTCAGTAGATGTGCAGGCGTCCGGGCGTCGCTTTGCCGGGGGAGGTTCCCCTCCCAGCCGCTCGGGAAGCGGCCATCGAGGTACCAGCACGAGAGGCTGGCGTAGAAGGGCCGGTGGCAGGACGTCCGCGTATTCGCACTCGCAGACTGTCGCAGAATCTCCCGTCGCCCCGCAATCGAGCCCAGACGGATCCGCTGTGCCGAGCGACGTCGGCCCCGGGGAAGGCGCGCGTCAGGCCAACCGTTCAGCGTCTCGCCCACCGCTCCGCCACGTGCCTTCGGGCGCCGGGCGGCCCCTGCCCCTCAGCCGCAAGTACACGGTTTGCGCGAACAGGAGCCCAGCGATCGCCACCGCGGTCCAGCCGGTGACCTGGCTCCCCGGCAGCGCCCCGCGAGCCTGTTCGAGGTACACCGCGATCAACCCCCAGAGCGCGGCCGCGGTGTACGGGACGTTGCCGTTCATGCGGGCGTTGAACGCCAGGAGCAGGGCTGCCGCCCCCGCGAAGAGCACCATGCTCCACGGCAGCATCGCCTGGGTCGAGAGCAGACGATATGCCACGATGACCTGCGCTGTGTTGAGGAACACGGCGAGCGACAGCCATCCCGCGTGGAGCGAGAGCGGAACCCACGCGAGCCACCGCTCGCCTCTCCCCAGTGAACCGCGCGACAGCGATACCGCGCAGTACGCGAGGCAGGCGAGGCTCGCCCAGATCACGATCAGCGCGAGCCAGAAGAGCTGGAGAGAGAAGATCGGCATCCACGCCGCGCTCAGCGCGAACCCAAGCGCGGCCGCAGGCCGGAGCCGGGCGGAGCTCTCGCGATGCTTCGTCAGCGTCCACACGCCGAACACCGCGTCGAGCAGGAAGATCAGCCCCCAGATCGAGAACGCGTAGCCGGCGGCGGCCAAGAGCGTCGGGTAGTGATCCGAGAGCTCGCCGGTCTCGGGTCCGAAGACGCCCCGCTGCGTCAGCCACGCGACTGCCGGCATCGACAGCGCGGAGGGCAAGACCCAAAAGCGCATGACGACCTCGATCGCGATCTAGCTCCGGGCGCTGCGCAGGAAGATCGAGATCTCTCGCGGAGACGCGCGAGCGATCCGGATGGGCTACGCCGGCTCGACCTGGGAGATCCTCCATGCTCTCGCGCTCCCATCCGGACTGCGCTCGGCGCGCGTGGGTGGCTGACGTGACTCTGGGAGACGCTGGCGGCCGCCGGCGGACTGTCCGCCGGGTCTATCGTCGAAGACGGCGGCTCAGAGCGCGGGCCAGCCCGTGGTGAGCGCGTGGTAGCGGGCGAAAGACCAGGCGGCTTCGGGGGGGTGACCCGCGATCAGCGCCGCGCGGCCGACCACGTGCCAGCACGCTGGGCGCGCGTCACACCAGCTCGGTTGCTCTTCGCTGAGCGCGCGCAGCGACTCGTAGGCGTCCTCGCCGCCCTCGACGTCGAGCAAGACGGCGCCGAGGGCAGCGCGCACGGTCGCGATCGCTTCGGGTGAGCTCGCGCGGGCGCGCAGCGCTCGGAGGCGCTCGGCAGCGCCGGAGGGATCGCGAGCGCGCAGGTCCCACGCCGCCTGGATCTCCCCCGCGAGATCGGCCCGCAGCGCGGGAGAGAGAGGATCGAAGGCCACGCTCCTGCCGCGGTCGAGCATGTCGACCGCGACCTCGACCACGGCTCCGACGTCCATCCCCGCGGCTTGGGCTCGCTCGAGCATCGCGGTCGCTCTCGTGTACCGCCCCTCTCCCAAGAGCGCGATCGTGAGGTCGAGCTGGCTGGCCGACGGAGGCAGGCGCACGAGCTCGCATGCCGAGGGCCACCCTCGGCAGGCGTCTCCGTAGGGCCACTCGTCGCCATAGAACGCGGCCAAGAGCTCTTCGGGAAAACGCGCGGCGAAGCGCTCGCGCTCGGCGTCCTGGGCCTGCTCGCAGGCTGCGTCGCACTCGCTCGGTGGGCTGTGCCGAGGACGGAGCTCGACCTCGTGCGGGGCCATCGGCTGCGCGAGCGCATACGGTGGTGCGCCGGCGGCGTAGTGCAGGACCTCGTCGCGGCTGGACAACAAGAGCCGCGCGAGCAGGTCGTACGGCGAGCGCAGCCGCATGGCGCGGCCGAGGTACGCTGTCCGAGCTCCGTTCATGAGCAGCTCCGCGCGGCGTAGATCGAGCCCGATCGGAGCGTTGGACGCGACGACCAGAGTGTCGCTGCTGAGCGAGTCGGGCGCGAAGACGGCGAGCTCGTGAAAGACCTCCCCGAGCGTTCGCATCATGCGGCGATGGACGGCGGGCTGGATCTCGTAGAGCTGCACGTGCTGCACGAACACCCCGCCGGGGGCGAGATGGGATGCGATCTGCGCGAGACGCTCGGCCACGAAGAGGCGGTGCACGCGGTGGATCACCGCGGACCCGGGCGACTGCACGATGACGTCGTAGCGCGCGTCGGGCGCAGGGTGCTCCCGGAGCACGCGGAACGGCGGCTGGCTCGCGGTGGCGTTCAGGCGCGGATCCATCCAGCGTCCGAGCGCGGCGGCGCTCGCGAACACATCGTCGCGCGACTCGTAGACGTCGACGCTCGCGCAGCCGAGGGCCGCGAGCGTGCTCGCCTCGACGCCGCTGCCGAGCCCGATGACCGCGCAGCGTAGCGCCTGCGGCTCGCCCGGGTGCACGACGAGGGGCAGCAAGCCGGCGGCGATCATCGTCGGCACATCGTCGCCGTTCGACGCGTAGACGTTGCCGTCGGCCAACAGCGCGGTGTGGTCCTCATGATGATCGACGCGCATCTCTCGCACGTCGCTCGGCGGAAAGAAGGCCGAGAGCCGCGGCTGCGCGGAGGAGACGGCACCGATGACGGCCGGCCTCCCCTCTCCGGGCCTCCCCTGTCCCCCACACCCGGCGAGGAGCAGCACCAACGCGACCGTCGTCTTCATGGGGGCTTTGTACACGGAGCGTTCCGCCGGTGTGCTCAAGAATCTGTGAGGGGTGGAGCGGCGTGCTCGCGACTAAGATCCGCGCGTCGAGCAGTGCTGGCCGTGCGCGCTGGCCGACGCGCAGCGGCTGACGGGAGTCGCGGTGCATCACCGCCGGTGGCGTTCGGCGCCGTCCGGTGACCGAGCACCTCGGACGGATCGATCGGGGTGGCGCCGTCCCGTGGCCGAGCACCTCGGCGGATCGATCCGTTGGGGGACGGGTCGATCCGCTGAAGGGTCAGCCGAGCGCTCGAAGCGCGCCGGAGCCCCCGCCGGTGGCGTTCGGCGCCGTCCGGTGGCCGAGCACCTCCGGACGGATCGATCGGATGAGCCCCTCGGACGCCTCGATCCGCTGCGGGGGCCGAGCATCTCGGACGGATCGATCCGCTTGATCCGCTTGGGCGCGCGAGCACCTCGGACGGATCCGCTTGGATCCGCTTGGGCGGCACACGATGAATCACCCGAGGAATCACCCGAGCGCGCCAAGCGCGAGCGTGGATCAGGAGGCCCGAGGCGGGCCGAGCGCGACGCGGACCTCGAGGCCGCCGCCCTCGCGGGGATGCACCGAGGCGTCGCCGCCGTGGGCTTGGGCGAGCTCGCGGACGAGCGCGAGGCCGATGCCGGTGCCGGGCGCGTGCGCGGTCTCCGCGCGCTCGACGCGGTGGAAGCGCTCGAAGACCTTCTCCCGCTCACCCGGCGGGATGCCGGGGCCGCGGTCGCGCACGACGATCAGGGCGGCGCCGTCCACCTCGAGGACGTCGACCTCGATCGCGGAGCGGAGCGGAGTGACGGGAGGCCGACACCTGCCGTCGTTCGCAGTCTTGGCGCCGCCGCCGCCGTACTTCACCGCGTTGTCGAGCAGGTTCACCACCATCTGCTCGACGGCCTGCGCGTCGAAAGACCTCTCGATCGCTTCGCCTT
>JAEZBP010000905.1 GCA_023427125.1 Pseudomonadota bacterium
CTCCGAGGGCGCCAGCGGCGGATCGGAGGCAGCATGAGCGCGGCCCCGATGACGCTCCCGAAGGGATGGATGCGAGCGAGCCTCCCCAAGCTCGGCGAGCACCGCGAGGACATCCAGCGCGCGCTGAGAGCGGCTCGGATCAGGCCGCAGCCCAAAGGCTGCTACTCGAACGCGGCCCGCCTGGTCGTCGAACAGTCGGAGGTGCCGCTCGAGTATGTCGAGGGGCTCGTTGAGTCGAGCGCTGGCGGCATGCCGATCGCGCACGCATGGGTGCGCACCAGCGACGGCGCGGACCACGACATCACCCTCCGTCACGCGCCGGTCGTGCGGGCGGTGCTGGTGCTGGACGCGCGAGCGACCGCGGAGCGGATGAGCCTCGGCTACTACGGACCGTGGGCTGACCTGGACGGCGCGATCGCCGAGCTCATGGACTGCGACGGCCCGAGTGTCGACGGCCCGAGCGTCATGGACGGAGGCGCATCGTGAGCGCGCCCGTCCGAATCGCCGATCTGCGGCTGGTGCTCGACCGCGGCGGCGTGCTGCGGCTCTCCGTCGACGGGCGCGAGCTCGTGCGCGCCGGCTCGACGGTGGAGGCCCTACGCTTCCTCGCCGATCGACTGGCGACGCGCGCGCCCTCCGAGCAGCTCTCGGCGCTCGCCAGCGCGATCGGCGTCGCGACTCTCGAGGGCGCCGTCGAGCGCGGCGGCCTCGACAACGTGCGGCCGATCGGCGAGCGCTCGACGCTTCCGCCCGCGCACAACGACTGCGACGACGGCGCGAGCGTCGGCCCGGAGGCAGCGTGAGCACCGCGGACGCGAGCGCGGAGGATCTGGTCGAGGTGCGGGTGATGCTGCCGCGCGCAGCGCTCGTCCAGGCCCCGCCCGTGCCCGAGCTGGTCTCGCAAGCATCCTCGCTGGCGGTGCTCGGTATCCCGCCGAGGCGCTTCTTGGAGCTCGTGCGCTCGCCTCGCTTCGCCGGGCGCGTACTGCGCGACGGGCGCCTCCGTCTCGTGCGGCGCGTTGACTTGATCTCGCACCTCGAGAGCGAGACGGAGGCGGCGCGCGAGGCGAGCAACGACGGCGCCGAGCACCCGACGACGTCGACGACAACGAGGCCCACGCTCGCCGATCGGCTGGGGCTCGAAGCCGTGCGCCGCGCCGGCGCGAGAGGGCGGTAGGGTCTCCGGTGCCGTGAGTCGTCGGCCCCGTTGAAGCGTGCGCCGCGTCGACCTCCTCGCTCACCTCGAGCGCATCTCCGACGACTCACGACACGAGAGACTCTACGAAGGAACGCGATGGCGAAGAAGGCGACAGGGCAGCTCATCAGCAAGCACGGCAAGCACTACGCTCGCGTGCGCACCAGCGCGAACGTGCGCCGCGCGTTCCTGCTCTCGGCGGTGGCGCGTGAGGATGAGGCGCGAGCGCGCGTCGACGTCCTCGCCGGGCTCGCGGCGCAGCTGCGCACCATCGGCCAGCCAGATCTGGCCGTCGAGCTCCTCGAGGCCGGCGCGGCGGCGCGCGAGGGCGACGAGCTCGACGAGGTGATCGACACGGTCCGTCGTCTCGTCGCCGGCGAGCTGCGCATCAAGCCGACCTCGACCATGACGTTCAAGCAGCTGGGCGAGATGTGGACGTCGGGGCAGCTGGCCGAGCGATGGCCGGATCACATCAAGCGCAAGCGCGAGCGCAACGGCGCGGCCACCGATCGCCAGCGCCTCGAGCGTCACGTGTATCCCCTCGTCGGCCGCGTGCGCCTCGTCGACTTCACTCTCTCGCACGCGGAGCTGGTGATGCGCTCGCTCCCGCCGGGCCTCGAGCGGGCGACGCGGCGCCAGTATGCGCAGCTGGTCTCGCGCGTGCTCTCGCTGGCGGCGTACCCCTGCCGCATCATCGACGCGAGCCCGATCCCGCGCGGCTTCCTCCCGAAGCTCGGGCCGGCGAAGGCGCGGTCGTTCCTCTATCCCGACGAGGATCGGCAGCTCCTGGCGTGCGCCGCGGTGCCCTTCGGCCATCGGGTGCTGTACGGGTTCGCGTCGCGCGAGGGGATGCGCAAGGGCGAGCTCGAAGCGCTCAGCTGGCGAGACCTCGACCTCGAGCGCGGCCGGTTGCGGCTCGACCGGAACAAGACCGACACGCCCCGCGCGTGGGCCCTCGATCCCGGCGTGGCTCGCGCCCTGCGCGCCCTGTACGCCCTGCGCGGCGAGCCGGGGCCCGATGCCCTCGTGTTCGTCGACGAGGCCGGGGAGGCCCTGCCGCGGCTCTCGCACTTGGCCCGGACCTTCCGGGCGCACTTGCGGCTTGCCGGTGTCGACCGCGCCGAGCTCTTCGAGCGCTCCGAGCAGCGGATCCCGATCGTGGCGCACGACCTGCGCGCCACCTTCATCACGATCGCGTTGGCGTGCGGCCGGACGGAGACGTGGGTTGCGGACCGGACCGGGCACACCTCGTCGGTGATGATCAACCGCTACCGGCGCGCGGCGCGCTCGCTCTCCGAGCTGGGGATCGGTGAGCTGGCCCCGCTCGACCAGGCGCTCCCCGAGCTCGCGCCGTTCCTCGAGGCGCCCGCGCCGGCTGCGAGCGCCGAGGGCGAGGACGAGGCTCTCGGGGCGCCGGAGGGTGATCGGGCACCGAACGGGCACCAGGCCCTCGAAGCGCCCTCCCGAGGACGGAACGAACAGCGCCGGAATCCCGAAGGATCCCGGCGCTTTGCGGAAGAGAGGACTCGAACCTCCACGACCTTTCGGCCACTGGAACCTGAATCCAGCGCGTCTGCCAGTTCCGCCACTTCCGCGTGGGCTGCGGGATGTACGCGGAGGGCGGGAGGGTGTCAAGCGTCGGGCGGGTCGGAAATCTTTTCGTAGCTCTGCATCCGATGCGGAGGATCGTGCTTCCCTTCGGGGCCGTAAGGGGCTGAAATGACTGGGCTGGGCCGGCGCCGAGGGAGGCCCGGGCCTTGCACCGAGGTCGACCCCCGATGCGCCCGATGATCCACCCCCGGCGAACCAACCCTGCGCCGCGCCGCGCCGGCTTCACGCTGATGGAGGCGCTGGTGGTGGTGGCGATCATCGGGATCTCCGCGGCGCTCGCGGCCCCGGCCCTCAGCGACGCGATGGCCAACCGCCGCACGAGCGAGGCCAGCCACGCGCTCGTCCGGGTCGGCGCGCGGGCCCGCTCGGAGGCGATGGCGTACGGCCGCGCACATGTGCTGGTGTTCAGCCAGACCTCGACCGGCTCACCCGCCACGAACGGGAGCGTTCAGCTCTGGCGCGGCCGCTCGAACCTCTGCAACGCGAACGCGTGGCCCACGATCATGGCCGGTGCCTGCTCGACGAGCGCGAGCTGCCTCGAGACGCTCGACATGGGCAGCTACAACCACGGGACGAACCAGGTCCGGATGACGCTGGCCGGCGCGACGGGGGCCTGGCTCTGCTTCCAGCCCGATGGCGAGGTGCTCATCGCCTCGGCCGCCGGTGAGCGCTTCATGCCCAGCATGGGCGGGGTGACCGGGGACGGGGCCACGTTCACGCTCCAGCGGCTCGTCAATGGCGCCGACGATGGGTCGACCCGCCAGGTGGTCTTTCCCTTCGGCGGCACGCCGAGGATCGCGCGATGAGCGTCCGGACGAGGCGCACGATGAGGCGGCGAGCGGCGCGAGCCGGCTACACGCTCATCGAGGTGATGATGGCTCTCGGGGTCCTCACGGCAGGCTCGGTGGCGATCATGGGGATGCTGCAGGCGTCGACGCGCGGGAACATGGAGGCGCGCGAGATGACCGTGGGCAACCAGCTCGCCCAGCTCTGGATCGAGCGGCTCCGGCGCGATGGGCTCAACTGGACCACGGCGCCCGTCTCGGCGATGAACGCGCCGCAGGTCGCGGCCACGGTGGCCACGACCACGTACCTGAGAGAGGTGCCGGCGGCGGGGGCGGCGGCGCCCTGGTTCGTGCCGGTGGCGGCGGGGGGCGAGACCCCCAACTTCGACTTCTACGGTGCCGACCTCACCACGGGCGCCACGCCTCACTACTGCACGAACGTGCGCCTCGAGTGGCTCTTCCCCGGCCAGGCGATGCGCGCCGACGTGCGGGTCTGGTGGGCGCGCCGCTCGAACGGCACGGCCACGGCGGACTTCAGCGGCTGCCAAGCCGCCAACCTGAACACGCTGACCACGAGCCCCGACGTGCGCATGGTCTACGCGTCCACCGTGATCCGCTACGCACCCCGATGAGCACCCGGCGACGACAGCGGGGCTTCACGCTCCTCGAGATGATGGTCGCGCTCACGGCCGGCGCGCTCGTCGTGGCGGCGGTGTTCACGCTCGGCGGCGCCAGCTCCCGCCACTTCCAGGAGCAGCAGCGCATCGGCACGACCCAGCGCTCGGTGCGGATGGCGATGGATCGCGTGCGCCGCGACATCGCCCGCGCCGGCTACCTGAGCGTGTCCGACACGGTGGGCGCGCCGAACGTGCGGGTGTGCCCGCAGCCGGCGTCGCGGCGGGTGCAGGCCATCTGGTACGAGAACGACGGCGGCAACACCGCGATCGCCTCGATCCACCCCACCGTGAACGGGGTGAGCGCCGACCGCCTGCAGCTCACCGGCAACTTCACCACGGCCGAGTCGTACCTCGTGCGCTCGCTCAGCGCCGACGGCACGCAGGTGTTCCTGCAGACCGACTGGCTCGGCTTCCGGCGGAGCTTCGTCACCAACGGCGCGGTGAACACCACGCAGTTCCAGAGCGTGTTCGCGCCCGGCAACGTGCTGCACCTCGAGACCGCGGACGGAAACCACTTCTTCGTCGACATCACCGGATCGGTCGTCAACAGCACCGGCACGATGGCGACGGTGACCGTCACGCCCGGCTTCGGTGAGAACAACCCCTGCATCCGCGGGCTCGGGCGCGGCTCGGTCGTCTCGCCGATCTCGCAGATCCAGTACTCGATCGGCCCGGCCACCGAGGCGCTGACGCCGCGGAACGCGACGGTCACGGGGCCCAACACCGTCCTCTATCGCGACGTCCTGAACATGCAGACCGGCGCGGTGATGTCGCGGCGGCCGATCCTCGAGTACGCGGTCGACTTCAACCTCGACTTCATCATCGACCGCACCGTGGGCACCGCGCTGCCGCCGCAGATCGCCAGGGTGGCCGGGGGCGACGGCGCCACGCAGACCTTGGTGCAGACCAACCCCTGGCAGGTCCGCAGCGTGATCGCGTCGCTCGCCGCGCGCACCCCCGAGCAAGACGCCCGCTTCCCCTGGACGTACGGCGCCGCGCGCCCGGCGGCCCAGCCGCTCAACCGCTTCCGCGTCTTCACCGACCGCGACGGCGCCGCGCGCGTCCGTCAGCTCCGCACCGAAGTGCAGATGCCGAACCTCGTCCCGCGTCCGCGCTGAGGCACGACCATGACTGGCCACGCTCATCCTCCGAAGCTCCGACGAAGGCTCGCCAAGCGCGAGGGCGCGGCGATGCTGATGGTCTTGATCGTCCTGTTGATGACGACGGCGACCGCCACCTTCGCGATCCACTCGACCTCCACCGAGATCCGCGCGGCGGGGCACGCGCGGCAGGCGGCGCAGGCCGAGTACCTGGCGCAGGGCGGAGCGTACGCGGGGGTCGGCTACGTCGAGATCCTGAAGGCGAACGGCGCGCTCACGCAGTACCTCCGGACCGACGTCGCGGCGAACACCGCGTCCTCGCCCGACGAGGCGAGGGTGGATCGCACGACGAACATCCTGCGCATCCCGAGGACGCACTTCGAGAGCTTCGCGGGGGCGCAAGCTCCGCCGGTCGAGCTCGAGCCCTCGCGCACGCCCTCGCTCGGCCCGCGCAACGCGTATGAGCCCGACTTCATGGTGGACGGCACCGATCTCTACGAGGTGGCGCGTGAGGAGGCGGGCCGCGACCTCACGGGACGCGGAGCGCGCTACTTCCGCATGACGCTGACCTCGCGCGGGCAGCTGGCGCCGCGGGCCGGCGACTATCGCGAGACCGACGCGGACGGCACGCCGGTCGATGACCGCAGCTACAACGAAGTGGCGATGCGGGCGCGCGCGATCACCGAGGTCGGGCCGTTCTGGCTCGGAGGGCACTGACATGGACACGACCCTGGGAGACCTCCGACATCGCTGGATCCGCGCGGGGACGCTGGTGCTCGCGCTCTCGCTCAGCGGGCTCGCCAGCGCGCAGGAGACGACCGATCCGGACATCCGCAACATCCGCCCGGTCGTGATGCTGCTGGTCGACACCTCCGGCTCGATGGAGCGGATGTCGGGTGGAGAAGGCGGCGATCTGCCGATCTGCGCGGGGACGGCGAGCGGGACCAACGAGCGCAACCGCTGGACCACCGTGCTCGAGGCGCTGACCGGCAGCTGGCCGGCGTCGAGCTACTACTGCGAGACGGTCCCGCGCAACACCGCGGGTTTTGTCGGCCAGCCCGACTACCAGTACTACCACCCCTATCATCGACCTCCGTCGGCCGGGCAATTGAACGACGGAGTGTTGGACGTCTATCTCGACCGCGTGAAGTTCGGCCTGATGACGTTCGACAATACCTACACGTTTCGGGATGCGCCCGAGTACGTGAACGAGCAGCTCGTCGCGCGCACGACCTTCCTCTCGCGCTTGATCGACAACGCCTCGAGGCCCGGCGAGTACTCGTACGGCGATGCACGCCCGCTCACGTTCCCGGGCTGCGCGACCACGTTCATGGTGGACACCGGCGCGCGCAACGAGGACGCCGCGATGGGCGCGATGGTCTCGGTCGGCAAGGAGGCCGACGACGCGCTCGCGATCAACCAGCGGATCCAGGACGTGCTCCTGAACGTCCGGCCCTACGGCGCGACGCCCACCTCCTCGCTGCTCCACGACTTCCGCTACTACGTCCAGAGCCACGAGGACATGACCTCGGCCGATCCCTTCGCGAGCTGCCGCGACCGCTACGCGCTGCTCCTGACCGACGGCCGGCCCGACCCCGAGTTCCGCGACGACCGCTTCAACTGCGCCGCCTCGGACGGCTGCCCCTACGACCGGGCGGCCACCATCGCCTCGGACCTCTGCCGCTACAACGGCACGAGCGAGCTCTGCGAGGGCGCGGTCGACGGCGTGTTCGTCGTCGCCTTCGATCTGGCCGACACCGACGCGATCGCCGAGCTCAACGAGATCGCGAGCGTCGGCGGGACCGGCGCGGCGCTCTTGGCGAGCAACCGCGAGGAGCTCCTGCGGCGCATCGGCGAGGTGCTCGATCGCGCCGCGCCGGGGACGACGACCCGCACCCGGCCGGCCTTCGTGACGGGAGGGAGCACCTTCTCGAGCGGCATGGCCGCGCAGCTCGAGTTCAACGCGGGCTTCCGGGTGGGCGACTCGGACACGCCGTGGACGGGCGTCCTCGAGCGCACGCGCCACCTCTGCAACGCAGAGATGGTCTCCGAGCCGGAGGCTCCGTCGGACCGCGTGCAGTTCCACGAGGAGCTCAACACGCGGACCGAGGCGCGCAAGCTGTACACGGTCGTCACCGACGATCCCTCGGACCTCACGGGAAACCTGATCGGGACGCAGGCCGACGCGGTGCCGCTCGGGGCGGCGACGCCCTCGAGCGCCGTGACCGGCGTGAGCCTCGTGCCCTTCAACACCACCAACGTGACGGCGGCCCACCTCGGGCTGAGCGGTGGATCGAGCGACATCCTCAGGGCGCGGCGCGACACCATCGTGAGCTGGGTCCACGGCACGACGCCCGATCGCGAGGGCGCGCGGATGGGCGACATCTACCACTCGTCGCCCGTCGCGGTGGGCCCGCCGCTGCTCGACATCGCGGACGAGTCCTACAACCTCTTCCGCCGGCGGCCCGAGGTCGCGAACCGGCCGACCATCGTCTACGTCGGGACCAACGACGGCGTGCTCCACGCGTTCGTCGCGGAGGACTGGCAGAACCCCGAGTCGGGCGATCGGCTCGAGGCCGGGCACGAGCTCTGGGGCTTCGTCCCGCCGGTCCTCCTCCCGAAGCTCGATGCGGCGACGAGCTCGCACCAGATCATGGTCGACGGCACGCCGGTCGTGCGCGACATCTTCTACCGGCGGCTGCCGAACGACGCGCCGAACGGCGACATCTATCACACGGTCCTGGTGATGGGCTTCCGCGCGGGCGCGCCGGGCTACTTCGCGCTCGACGTCACCGACCCCTTCAACCCCACGTTCCTCTGGCAGTTCGTCGGCGATCAGAGCGGCTCGAGCGGCGCCGCGCTCGGCTACTCGTACGGCCGGCCGGCGATCGGCCAGGTGCTGATCGACGCGAACGGCACGCTGCAGGAGCGCGCAGTCGCGCTGCTCCCGGGAGGCTCGGGCGACATCGACACTGTGCGTGCGGCGGCGGCCGGTGCGGACGGCTGCGCGACGCAGGGCCTCACGCCGCCGCCAGTGACGGGGGGCACGACGGGGACGCGCTCGGAGCAGCGCTGTTGGTCCAAGCGCGGCCGCATCCTCTCCTGGGTCGACATCGCGACGGGCGAGATCATCCAGGCGTTCGAGGACGACGTCTTCGGCTCGCCGCTGACCGGCGGCGTCGCTCTTTATCCCGGCGACGTGGGGAGCGTGGCGGAGCGCGCGTTCCTCACCGACGCGGACGGCGTCGTGTGGGCGGTCGACTTCTCGAAGCGGCGGCCGGACGACTGGAAGGTGCGCCGGTTCCACGACATCTTCTGGGATCACGACCAAGGGACCCTGGGGCAGCCCGCGTACGATCCGCCGGTCGTCAGCGTCGACACCGCGGGCAACCTCGTCGTCCTGATCGCGACCGGCGACATCGATCGCCTCGACAGCAGCGCGGAGAACCGGGTGGTCTCGCTGCTCGAGGAGCCGCCGGCGACCGCCGACGGAACGTACACGACCGAGCTGAACTGGGAGCTGCGGCTGCGCGCCGGCGAGCAGGTGACCGGCCAGCTCGAGCTCTTCGAGGGCACCGTCTACTTCGCGAGCTTCGAGTCCGCGAGCGATCCGTCGAACATGTGCGCGATGGGTCAGAGCCGCATCTGGGGCGTCGACTACTTCGAGGCCGGCACGGAAGCGCCGCCGGGCTACGTCGACGCGGTCGGCAAGTTCCCGCTGCCGCGCATCGGCGATGTCGACACCGACACTGGCGACTTCGAGGATCACTTCATGGGCCCCTACGACAATCAGCTCGTGCTGGGCGTCGGCGTGACCCAGCGGCCGACCTGCATCGAGGGCGGGAACGAGTCCGACCCGTACATCGGCCAGCGCTATCGCGTGCAACGGGTCGGCGGCGGCACGTTCGAGCTCTCGGCGCAGGTCAGCGGCGGCTCGCGCGGCGCGGACGGAGCAGTGGCGACCATCAGCATGCAGCTCCCCGCGCCCCAGTCGTTCACGACCGTGACCAGCTTCGCCGGCCGCGTCGACTATTGAGTTGCTTCGCGAGCGCGCGGGCCGAGCGACGCGGCGCCGACCAGCGGGCGCTTCCCATCCCCGGTGTCCAGTGAACGGAGAGCCGCTCCGCTCGGGTTTGTCGCGCGCCGTGACTTGCGACGACGCGGCCGTCCGCGGTGGGAAGCGCTCACGGTTCGAGCGGAGCGCCTACTCGGCCTCGCGCTGACGCGCCTCGAAGTGGCGCCGGATCTCGGACTCGGGGATCACCGTGCCCTCGGGCGGCGCGGGCGGGCGCTCCACGATCTCGACGCGTGACGGATGCTGCGAGGTGGGCTCGATGGTGACCGTGAGCTTGACGATGCCGCCGCGGGCGCCTCGCGCCTCCGCGTCGTGATAGACGACCGCCTGCCCGCGCTGCTCGACGTTCACCGTGTAGAGGCGCGGGCCGAAGTATCGCAGCAGGCGCTGGGGCGGGATCGCGGACGTGTAGACGTGGCGCCGCGCGCTCCTCAGGCCCTCCACCTCGGTGAGCCCGCGCGGCAGCACCAGCCCCGCGACGCGCACGTCCGACTCGCGAGGCACGCCGTTCTCGTCGTAGAGCTCCGCGTTGGGATCGTGCCGCTCGCGCGGGCGAGGCGGCTCGATGGGCGCGCCGACCCCATCGGCGCTCGGCGGCGCCTCGCTGCACGCGGCGGCGAAGAGGAGGCTCACCCACACGAGTCGCCTGAACATGCGCGGAGTCTAATACACGCGACCGGTGTGAACGTCGCCGTGCTCAGCGCCGGTCCGACTTGCGGGCCCGCGGCCGCGGATCCAGAGTGCCGGCCGTGGGGTTGAGCCGGGTCGAGGAGCCCTTCGATCGAGTCGCGCAGGTGCTCGCGGGCTACCGCGTGGAGCAGCTGATCGGCTTTGGCGCGATGGGGACGATATGGGCCGTGCGGCACGTCGAGCGCGGCGAGGTCGCCGTGGCCAAGGTCAGCGAGTCGGACCTCGTGGACATCACGGACTCGCTCGGGCGCGAGCGCTTCCTCCGCGAGGCGGTGGTGCTCGCGTCGGTGCGGCACCCGAACGTGGTCTCGCTCTTCGAGGTGGGCCAGACGAGCGCCGGCGAGCCCTTCCTGATCATGGAGCGCCTCGTGGGCGAGCCGCTCGACGAGCTGCTCTCGCGGCACGCGCTGGGCGCAGAGCCATCACGAAGCGGCGTGACCAGGGCGATCGCGATCGGCGCCGAGCTCCTCGCCGGCCTCGAGGCGGTGCACGCGGCCGGCGTGCTGCATCGCGACGTGAAGCCGGAGAACGTCTTCCTCGCGCGGATCGAGGGGCGGACGGTGGTCAAGCTCCTCGACTTCGGCCTCTCTCGCGGGCTCCACTGGCGCGCCGGGAAGATCACCCGCGCCGGGCGGGCGGTCGGCACACCCGGCTACATGAGCCCCGAGCAGGCGCGCGGCCGGCGCGACCTCGATCCGCGCACCGATCTCTACTCGGTCGGGGTCGTGCTCTACGAGATGCTCGCCGGCCGCCGCCCCTTCGAGGGCCTCAGCCCGACCGACGTGATGATCCGCGCGTGCACCGAGTCGCCGGTCCCGCTCGCCGAGCTGCGGCCCGATCTGCCGCCGGCGCTCACCGCGCTCGTGATGCGCGCGTTCCGATGCGAGCGCGAGGAGCGCTTCGCGAGCGCCGCCGAGATGCGCGCCGCGCTCGAGGCCTGCGCGGATGGACCGATGGCCGCCGGACCGCGCCCGTATTAGCTTCAGCTCCGATGGCCGCTCTGCTCAGGCTCGGCCCGGGCACGCTGTTCGCGAGCGACTTCGAGATCCGCGAGCTGATCGCCGAGGGCGGGATGGGCATGGTCTACGCCGCCACCGATCGCCTCAGCGGTGAGGTGTGCGCGCTGAAGGTGCTGCTGCCCGAGCTCGTGGCCGACGAGGAGACGCGTCGCCGCTTCGCGCAGGAGGCGCGCATCGGCGTCGAGATCGACAGCCCTCACGTGCCCCGCGTCATGCGGGCGGGGATCGACGCGCCCACCGGGATGCCGTGGATCGCGATGGAGCTCCTCGTGGGGCAGGATCTGCACGCGCGCGTGAAGCAGCGCGGCCCGCTCCCACGCGAGGAGGCGGCGGATCTCCTCGATCAGCTCGGCAGCGCGCTCGCGGCCGCGCACGCCAAGGGGCTCGTGCACCGCGACCTCAAGCCGCAGAATGTCTTCCTCGAGCACGGGCCCGGCGGCCCGCGCGTGAAGCTCCTCGACTTCGGCGTCGCGAAGATCATCGACGTCAAGCGCTCGGCGGGGACCGGCACCGCCGCGATCGGCTCGCCGCTCTGGATGGCCCCCGAGCAGACCTCGGCCGGCGGCCGCATCTCGCCGGCGACCGACGTCTTCGCGTACGGGCTGCTCGCCTTCTACGTGCTCACGGGCCGCATCTACTGGCGCTCCGCGCACGACGGCAAGAGCATCGGCGGGCTGATGCGCGAGCTCTTCGTCGACGAGCCCGAGCCGGCCTCCGCGCGGGCCCGAGCGCTCGCGCCCGAGGTCGAGCTCCCGCCCGGCTTCGACGCGTGGTTCGCGCGGACCCTCGTC
>JAEZBP010000933.1 GCA_023427125.1 Pseudomonadota bacterium
ATCGTCATGATTACGGGCTATTCACCCTCCTATCGAGGCCCGGACCTCGCGTAGCCGTCGTCGCTCGAGAGCGACCCCCGCGCGCCGTCCGAGCCGAGAGCTCGGGCGGCGTTTTCGCTTCCGTCACCCCGCCGACGGGGGAGCTGGTACCCCCACCGGTCTGTAGAACCGGAGCTTCGGCACTGCAGGTTCGAATCCTGCCGGCGGGACGATCCACCTCGTTCAAACGAAGAGGTTGGTGCATCGGTGCATCTTCAACGCGCCATTTCAGGCCGCGCGCTGGGCGCAGGCGGGCCTCCAAAACCTGCCGCGAGAGGTTCGATCCCTCTACGGCCTGCTCCCTACCGCCCGTCGTCCAATGGTTAGGGCACCGGTCTGATGAGCCGGGGACGATGGTTCGATCCCATCCGGGCGGAGCTTCGAGAAGACGGATCGTCACCGCGGCGCGAGGAGGGCCTCGACCTCCGCCGAGCCCCGGCTCGTGCCAGCGTGCGCCCTCCCGATGGAGGCGACCCATCGCGCAGGTCGTGCGGCCGAGCGCCGCTCACGAGAGGCCGTTCAGCGCGCGAGCCGGTGTATCGTCGGCCCCTCATGAGCGAGGGACCGTATCGGGCCGGGCGGGCCCGCGAGCCGGCGGCCCCCGGACGCAGCGCCGGGCTCGTCGACGAGCTCATCCAGCAGTTCGCCGATCCGCTCGCGTTCTATCGGGAGCTCGTCCAGAACAGCATCGACGCGGGCGCCCGCGCGATCGCCGTCACCGTCTCGTTCGAGCCCGATCCGAGCGACGCCTCGGCCGGGCTCGCGAGCGTCGCGGTGCGCGACGACGGCTCGGGCATGAGCCGCGAGGTGCTCGAGGAGCAGCTCACGGTGCTCTTCCGCTCGGCCAAGGAGAAGCAGGAGGGCAAGATCGGCAAGTTCGGCGTCGGCTTCGTCTCCGTCCTCGCCGTCCGCCCGCGCCTCGTGATCGTGCGCACCTCCGAGGGCCGCGGCGAGCAGTGGACCATGCACCTCGCGGCCGACCAGACCTACGAGCTCTTCCGCGCGGAGGGCGGCGGGGCGAGCGGCACCACGGTCACGCTGCAGGTGCCGATGGCGCGCGAGGCGTTCGACACGTTCGTCGAGGGCAGCCGGCGCGCGCTCGAGCGCTGGTGTCGTCACGTGCAGGTGCCGGTGCGCTGGGTCGCGCACGTGCTCGGCGCGAGCGCGCCGCTCGCGGAGGCGCGGATCGATCGGCCGCTCGGCCTGCCGGACGCGCTCGTCTCGGTCGAGGCGGAGGACGGGCCGACGCGGATCGTCGCGGGGCTCCCGAAGGACGCCGAGCCCTACCTCGCCTGCTTCAACCGCGGCCTGTTGCTCTACGAGAGCTCGCTCGACCACTTCGGCGCGGTCGCCGTGAAGATCCAGGATCCGCGGCTCGAGCACACGCTGAGCCGCGACGACGTGCGCCGCGACGCGTGCTTCGAGCGCGCGATGCGCTTCGCGCGGCGCGTCATCGACGAAGAGCTCACGGCGAAGGTGCGCGCGCTGGCCGGCGAGCTCGCCGATCGACGCCGGCTCGAGCCGCCGCTCGATCGCCTCCTCGCGGCCGCCGACGCCGCGCGGCTCGATCTGCCGCCGAGCGCCCTCCGCTTCCCGCTCCTCCATCCGCTCGGCGGCATGCGCGCGGCTCCCGCGAGCGCGCTCTCGCGGAGCGACTGCTACGTGGCCTACCGGACGAGCCCGCTCACCGAGGCGCTGGCGGAGGTCGAGGGCCTCGTCCTCGATCTGAGCGTCGCGGCCGCGCCCGAGCTCTACCGCTCGCAGCTCTCGGCGCTCGCCGGCCGGACGCTCACGCCGCCCGAGGCCACGCTCACCCTCGCGACGCCGCTCGAGCCGAGCGGAGCCGATCTCGCGATGCTCGAGGCCCTCACGCGCATCCTGGCGGCGACGCTGCGCGCGCCGTCGAGGCCCCGGCTGGTCGAGCTCCGAGGCGCGCTCGCGGGCCATGTCCACTACGTCACCGGCGAGCCCGGTCTCCTGCGCGAGGACGACGCGCGCCGCGATCCCTTCCGCCGGATCGCGCGGCCCTCGCTCCTCCTCGACGCGAGCACCCCGCTCTCTGCTCGCGCGCGCGCCGTCGCCGAGAGCGAGCCGCTCCTCGCGGGCGCGCTCCTCGCGCGCGCGGTGCTCCTCGATCACGGCAGCCTCGACGAGGCGACCGACGACGGCTGGCTCGACGCCTCGCTCGCGCAGCTCTCGGGTGACGCATGAGCGATCGACGCCCGAGCCCCGCCGGCGTGCGCGTCTCCGCCGGGCGGCTGCGCGTCGACGCGGCGCGCGCCGTCGACAAGCTGCGCGACTACCAGCTCCCCGATCCGATCATGTGGGTGCTCGAGGTGGTGCGCGCGGCCGTCCTCGCGCGAGCCGAGTCGATCCGCGTCTACGGCGACGCCGACGACGTGGCGATCGCGTGGGACGGCGCGCCGATCGATCCCGAGGAGCTCGCGCGCCTGCTCGACGAGCTCGTCGACCCTGCGCCGGCCGCCGATCGGCGCCACCTCCGCCTGCTGGCCACCGGCGTGAACACCGCGCTCGGCCTCTCGCCGCGCTGGATCGACGTGGTCTCGTGCGACGGCACCGGCGAGGCGCACGCGGTGCGCTACACGACGCGCCTGCTCGAGCGTAAGGGCGAGTCCGGCGCGACCGGCCTGCGCGATCTCAGAGCCGAGCGCAGAGGCGCGGTCCCGCACGCGCCCGCGCGCGGCGTCCTCGTGCACCTGCGCCGGCCGCCGCTGCTGTCGGCGGTGCCGATCCTGATCGGCCTCGGGGAGCCGCCCGAGCTCTCGATGCTGCGCCGCGCGGCGGTGGACCTGAGCGTCCCGCTCAGCATCGGCCGGAGCGTGCTCGGCCGAGATCGATCCCACGTCGATCTCCTGCGGGTCGAGCTCGGCGAGGGGCTCGATGGCTTCCTGGCGCTGACCGATCCCACCTTCGCCGAGGACGAGGGGAGCCTCGACGTGGCCGAGCTCGGCGTGCTCCTCGCGCGCTACACGCTGCCGCTCCTGCCGGACGGCGCGAAGCCGCGCGCGCGGGTGCCGCTCCGGCTCTTCGTGGACGCCGAGCGCATGCCGACGAACGCGTCGCGCTCGGCGGTGCGGCTCGAGGATCCGCCGCTCTGCGACGTCGTCGCGCGGGC
>JAEZBP010000972.1 GCA_023427125.1 Pseudomonadota bacterium
TGCTTGGACTCCGTGTAGATCTCGAGCTGCGAGTGATCGGGGCCCATGTGGCACTGCCCGCACGTGCTCGGGCTGCGCGCCAGGCGGACCGAGGTCGAGTGCCGGGAGTGGCACTCGGTGCACGTGCCGATCGTGCCATCGGCGTTGGGCTGACCGATGTCGTGGCAGGACTCGCAGCCCCCGCGCATGGCCGCCTCGCCCTCGATCATCGCGAGCTCGTTCGCCGCGCGGCGCACCGCGCCCTCGTGGTAGCGCTCGGCGTGCGCGATCTGCTCCTCGGTGAAGTCGTCCGCCCCTCGGACCGCCGCCCATGACGGCGCCGCGTGCCGGCTGCGGAGGTACTGATCGTACTCGCCGGCGTGACACTGCCGGCAGTTGGCGGCGGTCATCGTGTCGGCGAGCGTGAAGCCGCGATGCTCCCACGGCTGCTGCCCATCGACGGGGGCGTGGCACTCGAGGCAGCTGACGCCCTCGCGCGAGTGCGCGCTCGCCTCGTACTGATGCACGATCGACGAGGTCTCACGCCGGTGGCAGCTGGCGCACTCGCCCGTCGCCCGCACGAACTCGGGGCCGCGCGGATCGAGGTCCTCGCCCGGTCGCGCGGCGTGCAGCAGGAACGCGCCGACGATCAGCGCCGTGCCGAGGACGACCGCGATGAAGACGGCCGTGAAGGCGCGCCCTCCTTTCTCATCCGGCATCGCGAAGAGATAGGCGCGGCGGCGCCTTCCAAACCACACACCCCGCTCCGCTCCAGAGGAGCCCGGTCCGGAGACGGCCAGCCCGCGCCACCCTTGACCGGAGCCGGGCGCGTGGAGCGCGCTCGCCGAGAGCCCGCTCGGGACCGGCAGCGCGAGCTCCAGGCGCCGCTGATCGGCGGCCGAGAGGTCCTCGACGCGCAGCGTGCTCACCCTGACCTTCGAGACGAAGACGTGGGTGCGCGCGTGCCCGGACGTGCGGTGGAGCGGCCGGGGAAGAGCGACCACAGCCCGAGCCGCGCGAGGATCGCCATGTCGGAAGCCGTCCACGTCCTAGACAGCGCCGCGCCGGCTGGGCCCACCGGTCCGTCCGGGAAGGCGGCGTTCGAGGGGGAAGAACGCGAGGGGTGCGGACTCCAGATCGCACGTCGGGCTTCCCATCGCTGGCATGAGTCTTGTTCTATGGAGGGCATGATTCGGCTTGGAGCGATGTGCGCCTGTGTGAGCCTCGTGCTCGCCGCGGGCTGTGAGAGCGGCGATCACGGAGCGGCGCGCGGCGCGCTCGAGGATTCCGTCGCGCCGGCCGTGCCGGACCCGACCCTGCCGGCGCCGACCGTGATCGGACCGGCCCTCGGCGACGAGCGCGTGCTCGACCGGCGAGCGGACGGGGCGCGGATCACGGGGCACCTCGAGCCCTTCCCGCCGAACGCCGATCCCGAGCGGGTGCTGGTGATCCACACCCGCGGGCTGCCGGCCGCGATCGCGACGCAGCTCGAGGGGACGCGCGTGGTCGACGCCCGCTTCGTCGGGGACGCGGTCGCGACGATCGGGCCGGACCACGTGCTGCGCCTGCACACGCAGGCGGGTGTCAGCGAGCTCGACCACGAGGCCTACGCGCCGATGAGCGTCGCCGGGGCTCGCATCGCCTACGTGCGCGGTGAGATGCCCTTCTTCGAGGTCGCGCGCGCCGACACCACCACGGGAGCAGCCAGCGCGCTCACCACGAACATGGCCCCCGCGTGGTCGCCCGCGCTCACGCCCGACGGCGAGACGGTCGTCTTCGTGTCCGGGGCCGGAGGCTCGCCGCGCCTCTACCGCATCGAGGGCAGCGGCGCGCCCGAGGCGCTGCCCGAGACCGCGCGCACGCCCGCCTCGCCGATCGCGCCGCGCTTCGAGGACGGCCTCCTCGTCTTCGAGGACGAGCAAGGCACGGCGTGGCTCGATCTCGAGCAAGGCCGGATCGTGCGGACGAGCGCGGTGGTCGCGCGATGAGCCGCCGCCTCGGGATCGCCGTCGCGATCACCCTCGCGACGCTGGTGCTCGCCGATCACGCGTCCGCGCAGGTGCGCTTCCGCCGGCCCTACAGCGGGAGCTATCGGCTCGGCTACGGCTACGACAACGACAGCGGCGGCAGCGGCTGTCAGGACTACGCGTGCGGCGGCGCTTGCTACAACGGCCACCGCGGCTCCGACTTCGCGACGCCGCTCGGCACCGACGTGGTGGCCGGCGCGCCGGGGCGCGTCGTCGCGCGGCATGACGGCTGCGCCACCACCGGCTTCCTCGGCAGCACCTGCGGCGGAGGCTGCGGCAACTACGTGCTGCTCGAGCACTCGAACGGCTCGCGCACCATCTACTGCCACATGACGAACGGGACCGTGCGCCCGGCCCTCGGCGCGAGCGTCACGTGCGGGCAGGTGCTCGGGCGCTCGGGCTCGAGCGGCAACAGCACCGGCCCTCACCTGCACTTCGGCTATCGCGCGAGCGCCAGCGCCGCCTACGACGACCCCTTCCGCGGGACCTGCGGCGGGCCCGTCTCGCTCTGGGTCGGGCAGGCCGGCTATCGAGAGGCGCCGAGCACCACCTGCCAGTCGACCTGCACGCCGAGCGCCGAGACCTGCAATAACTCGGACGACGACTGCGATGGGCGCGTCGACGAGGGCGTGACGCGGAGCTGCTCGAGCGCGTGCGGCTCGGGCACCCAGGCCTGCTCGGCGGGAGCGTGGGGAAGCTGCAGCGCGCCCGCGCCCCGCGCCGAGACGTGCAACGGCGAGGATGACGACTGCGACGGCAGCGTGGACGAGGGCGATCTCTGCGAGGTCGCGCTCCTCAACGAGCAGCCCGCCGCCTACGCACCGCCGCGCTCGACCGACGTGAACGCCGACGGCCTGGCCGATCTCTGCGCCCGCGGCTACGGCGGCGTGCGCTGCTGGACCGCGAGCGCGAGCGGCTGGAGCGCGCCGTGGGCGCCGATCCCCTGGGCCGACTCGAGCGGCTGGGACGACGTCACGAACTACGCCACGCTGCGGATGGGCGATCTGAACGGCGACGGCCGCGCCGACGTCTGCGCGCGCGCCAACGCCGGCGTCTACTGCGCGCTCTCGAACGGCACGGGCTTCGAGGCGGCGAGCGTATGGCGGGCGGGCCTCTCCGACGCCAACGGCTGGAACCACCCCAAGCTCTACACGACGCTGCGGCTGGCCGACGTCGACGGCGACGGCCGAGACGATCTGTGCGCGCGCGACGCCGAGGGCTTCGGCTGCTGGCTGTCGAACGGCACCGCCTTCGATCGGCGCATCGAGGGCCCGCGCTGGAGCGACGCGAGCGGCTGGGGCGTCGCCAAGCACTACGGCACGATCCGCATGGGCGATCTGAACGGCGATCGGCGCGCCGACGTCTGCGCGCGCAGC
>JAEZBP010000978.1 GCA_023427125.1 Pseudomonadota bacterium
GCTCCCGACCGACGCCGCGCCGCGCTTCGATCCGGCCTTCGATCCGGAGGCGGGCGTCCCGCGGATCCCCGATGCGCCGATCGTCGTCGCACCTCCGGCCGCGCCGCCACTGCCCCGCGACGATGGAGCGGTGCGCAGCTATCGCGAGGCGCTCGCCCACATGTCGGCGCGCCGGCTCGACGAGGCGCTCGCCGGGCTCGACACGTTCTTGCGCGCGCACCCCGCCCACGCCTACGCGGACAACGCGATGTACTGGCGCGGCGAGATCCACTACGCGCGCCGCGACTACCGGCGCGCGCTCGCCGAGCTCACCGCGCTGGTCGAGCGCTACCCGCGCGGCAGCAAGATCCCGGAGGCGCTCCTCCGGATCGGGCTCTGCCATGCGCGGATGGGCGACGCGGCGCGCGCCCGGCAGATCTTCGAGCGGCTGCGCACCGAGTTCCCGCGCAGCGTCGCGGCCCGCATGGTGCCCGAGGAGGACGTCTAGATGCGACGCGCCGTGTTGTTCTCCATCGTTCTCGCTCTCGTCTCGGCCCCCGCGCTGGCGCAGATCGGCGTCTACGACGAGGAGGAGCCGCCTCGCCGTACGGAGGCGGGGCGTCGCGGGCAGGGCGTGCGCATCAGCGAGCACGCGCGCAGCCTGCTGATCCCCGACACCTACACCGTACGGAGCGGCGACACCCTCTGGGACGTCACGGGGCGCTACTACGGCAACCCGTGGGAGTGGCCGCGGGTCTGGTCGTACAACCCCGAGATCACCAACCCGCACTGGATCTACCCGCTCGATCAGCTGCGGCTCTTGGCGCCGGGCGCGGAGGCGGCGGTCACCGAGCCGGTGAGCGGGCCGCGCATCGCGCGCTCGCGGCAGCGCGAGGCGCCGGGGACGGTCTTCCTGCGCCAGCAAGGCTACCTCGATCCCGAGGCTCTCGCGCAGGCCGGCGTGATCGTCGGCTCGCCCGAGGACCACATGATGCTCGCGCCCTACGACAGCGTGTACGTCGAGTTCGAGGAGGGCGTCCGAGGGGAGCCTCGCGGCGAGTACACGGTCTTCCGCGAGGTGCCCGCGCCCGAGCGCGCGGCCGGCGAGAGCGGCACACTGGTGCGCATCTTCGGCACGGTGCGCATCGACTCGTACGATGCCGAGCGGCGCACGGCGCGCGCGACGATCATCGAGGCGCTCGATCCGATCGAGCGCGGCTTCCGCGTGGCGCCGATGCCGCGGCAGTTCGATCTCGTCCCGCCGAGGCCGGCGGATCGCGATCTCGAGACGACGGTGGCCGCGACGTTGAGGCCGCGCGAGCTCTTGGGCGACCAGCAGATCGTCTTCGTGTCGGTGGGCCGTGAGGAGGGCGTGGCGCTCGGGAATCGCTTCTTCGTGGTGCGGGCCGGCGACGTCTGGCGCGAGAGCTTGCCGGCGGAACCGGCGAACGCGGGGGCGACGGAGGAGGCGCCCCCGCGGCCGAGCGAGTATCCGCCCGAGATCGTGGCGGAGGGCAGGGTGGTGCACGTGCGGCCGCACTCGGCGACGCTGATGATCACCCGATCGGTGCGCGAGGTGCGGGTCGGCGATCGCGCGGAGATGCGCCAGGGCTACTGAGCTTGCCCTTCGACCGCTCACCCCTCCATGCTCCCCGCGATGGAGGCCTACCTCTCGCTCCTGCGCGACGTCCGGGAGACCGGCGTGAAGAAGGAGGACCGCACGGGCACCGGCACGCTCAGCGTGTTCGGGCGGCAGCTCCGCTTCGATCTGAGCCGTGGCTTCCCGCTGGTCACGACCAAGAAGGTCCACCTGAAGTCGGTGATCGCCGAGCTGCTCTGGTTCCTGCGCGGTGAGACCAACGTCCGCTGGCTGAACGAGCAGGGCGTCACGATCTGGGACGAGTGGGCGTCGCCTGCGGGGGAGCTCGGCCCGATCTACGGCTACCAGTGGCGCAGC
Organism: Pseudomonadota bacterium; assembly: GCA_023427125.1. Classification (GTDB taxonomy): domain Bacteria; phylum Myxococcota_A; class Polyangia; order Polyangiales; family Sandaracinaceae; genus JAEZBP01. The sequence continues at coordinate 1,937 of JAEZBP010000978.1, forward strand.
TGGCCGGCGCCGGACGGCCGCCACATCGATCAGATCGCCGGCGTCGTGCGCGAGCTGCGCGAGAAGCCGCACTCGCGCCGCATGGTGGTGAGCGCGTGGAACGTCGCCGACCTCGATCGCATGGCGCTCGCTCCCTGCCATGCGCTCTTCCAGTTCTACGTCGCGGACGGGAAGCTGAGCTGCCAGCTCTACCAGCGCAGCGCCGACCTCTTCCTCGGTGTGCCCTTCAACATCGCGAGCTACGCGCTGCTCACCATGATGATGGCGCAGGTCACCGATCTCGCGCCGGGCGACTTCGTCCACACCTTCGGCGACGCCCACATCTACCTGAACCACCTCGAGCAGGTAGACACCCAGCTCGCGCGCGCGCCGCGGCCGCTGCCCGTCATGAAGCTCGATCGCTCGGTGAGCGATCTCTTCGCGTTCGAGCTCTCGAGCTTCGAGCTCGAGGGCTACGATCCCTGGCCGCGCATCAGCGCGAAGGTCGCGGTCTGAGTGCGCGTCACGCTCATCGCCGCGGTCGCGGACAACGGGGTCATCGGCCGCGAGGGCGATCTCCCGTGGCACCTGCCCGACGACCTCAAGCAGTTCAAGCGGCACACGCTCGACCATCCGATCGTCATGGGCCGCAAGACCTGGGAGTCCCTGCCGGGTCTGCTCCCGCGTCGGCCGCACATCGTGGTCACGCGCCGCGAGCGCTACGACGCCGAGGGCGCCGAGGTGGCGCACGATCTCGACGAGGCGCTCGCGCGGGCGGCGCGCCGTGACGAGCACGAGGTCTTCGTGATCGGCGGCGCCGAGATCTTCGCCCTCGCGCTCCCGCAGGCCGATCGCCTCGTGATCACCCACGTGGAGGCCGAGGTCGAGGGCGACGTCGTCTTTCCGCCCGTGGACTGGTCGGCGTGGCGGGCAGTCGACGAGGCGGCGCACCAGGCCGACGCGCGCCACGCCTATCCGTTCCGCGTCGTCACCTACGAGCGGGCTCGCTGACCTTCGAGCGCGCGTGCTCGGCGCCGACCGCCTCGGCGACGCTCGCGTAGCCCGCCGCGCGCGCGCGCTCGGCCAGGCCGCGCGCGATCCGAGAGGGCGCGAGCGGGCCGCCGTAGATGAAGCCCGTGTAGATCTGGACGAGCGTCGCGCCGGCGAGGATGCGGGTCCACGCGTCGCTCGCGTCTTCGATGCCGCCCGCCGCGATTAACACGAGCCGGCCGTCCGAGCGCCTGTAGAGCCGCCGCAGCACCTCGAGCGCGCGCGCCTTCAGCGGCGCGCCGCTCAGCCCACCCGCACCGCACGCGCGCACCTCGTCCTCGCTGCTCGCGAGGCCCGCGCGATCGATGGTCGTGTTGGTGGCCACGATGCCGTCGAGGCCGAGCTCGAGCGCGAGATCGGCGACCGCGTCGACGTCCTCGTCGCTCAGGTCGGGCGCGATCTTCACGAGGAGCGGCGGCGGTCGCTTCGAGGCGCGCGAGGCGGCCTCGCGCGTCGCGCTCAGGATCGGCCGGAGCTTCTCCACCGCCTGCAGGTTTCGGAGCCCCGGAGTGTTCGGCGAGCTCACGTTGACGACGAGGTAGTCGGCGTGAGGCGAGAGGCGCTCCGCGCTCCGCGCGTAGTCGCCCGCGGCCTCCTCCTCCGGCGTGATCTTGCTCTTGCCGATGTTGACCCCGATCGGCACGCAATGGGGGCGCGCGAGCCGCGGCGTCGCGGCGGCGGAGCCCCCGTTGTTGAAGCCCATCCGGTTGATGATCGCGCGGTCGCGAGGGAGCCGGAACATGCGCGGCTTCTCGTTGCCCGGCTGCGCGTGCGCGGTGAGCGTGCCGACCTCGATGAAGCCGAAGCCGAGCCGCGCGAGCGCGTTGAAGCCGATGGCATCCTTGTCGAAGCCGGCCGCGAGCCCGACCGGGCTCGGGAACGTGAGGCCGAGCGCTCGCACCTCGAGCGCCGGATCGCGCGGCGCGATGAGCGCCTCGGTCATCGCGCCGATCCCCGGCGCGCGCATCGCGGCGCGGAGCGCGCCGAACGCGACGTGGTGCGCGGCCTCGGGGGGCAGGCAGAAGGCGAGCGGTCGGATCAGGGTGCGGTAGAGCATCGCTTCGGTGGCTCTCGGGAGGGCAGGCCGCGCCTCATGACGTGCCAGAGGTAGCTGCCGATGAGCGCCGGCATGTGCTGCGCGAGCCGGCCGTAGGCCTCTTCGCCCGACTCGGCGAGCGCGCGCAGGCGAGGAAGATCGAAGAGCACGCGCAGCCAGCGCGCGCCGGACGAGCCGTAGATGAGATCGGCCAGGTGCATCTGGAAGCGCAGGTTGCGACCCTCGGCCGTGTGCAAGAAGCCGCGCTCGTAGCCCGGGATGCGCTGGGAGCCGGCGTCGAGCGCCATCTTCAGCCGGGTCGCCGCGTACTGCGCATGGAAGAGCGCGGGCGCGATGCCCTCACCGAGGAGGGGATCGATCCCGTAGGCCTCGCCGACCAAGATCAGCCCCGGCCGATGTCCCCGCGCGCGCGTGTCGAAATAGCGCTCCGGCCATCCTCCGATCTTCTCCTCGGCGAGCCGGAAGCCGTGCCGCTGCGCGAAGCGCTCGATGTAGCGGCGGAGCTCGCTGCCCGGGACGCGCCCGCGCCCGTCCATGATCCCGAGCTTCCAGAGGTGCGCGCCGTCGGGCGAGCGATAAGGGAAGATCCACGCGTACCCCGGGATGCCCTGCGCGACCGGATCGAAGTCGAAGTAGAGGAGGGACGGATCGGGTGTCGCGCCGAGCGGCTCGTACACGGCCTCGACGAGCCGCCCGGTGATACCTCCGCGCAGCCCCGACGCGCGCCGGCTGATCCCGCACGCCCCGTCGGCGCCGGCCACCCATTCATAGGTCTCGCGGCGCCGGCCGGTGCAGACCGTCCAGCCGTCGCTCGCCGGCTCGATCGTGCTGACGTTCTCGCCTTCGCGAACCTCGACCCCCCGCTCCCTCGCCACCGCGAGGAGCGCGTCGTCGAGGAGCGCGCGGTCGAAGATCCACTGCGCGCCGCGCTCGACGATCTCGAGCTCGCCGAGCCCCGAGCGGAAGCGGATCGCGCGGGTGCGCAGGCCGCCCGGGAGCTCGGTGCCGAGCAGCGCGCCGAGCGCCTCCGTTCCCCGGAAGGTGACCCCGCCACCGCAGAGCTTCGGCCGCGGAAAGCGCGCCTTGTCGAGGATGACGAGGTCCGCAGGATCGACGCCGCGGTTGATGGACGCGATGGCGAGCGCGCTCCCCGCGGGACCTCCGCCGACGATCGCGATCCGTCGCGCCATGCGGCGCGCAGGATAGGCCAGCGCGCGCCCCGGTCAACGCGATCCTCGCCAGGCGGTCACGCGCGAGTGGTGATTCGCAACTTGGGTTGACAGGGGCCGCCATGGGCGCCGAGCGCCGAAGCGCGCTATGTTGGGGGGCGCTCCGAGGGGCGCAGCGCCGGACGCCATGTGGCCTTCCGACGCCCTCCTGCGCAGCCCGCGCGGTACACGCGCGAGCGCGCCTCCAACAAAGAGGACCGAAGATGATGAGCTCGTCCCGAGTGAAGCCGAGCGTATTTGCCCACTGCGCGCGCCCCGAGTGGGGGCGCGCCGTCATCGCGGAGGAGCTGGAGGATCGGACCACCTACGTCTTCGAGAACGCCGGGGAGCGGACGCTCATCAACACGCCCTTCCGGCTCGAGGAGGTGGACCTCCCCATCGAGGAGCGCGAGGCGCTCGCCGCGTCCCTGCTGCGTCACCGCGGGCCCGCAAAGTCGAAGTCGGCGGCTGCGAGGAAGAAGCGTCCCGCCGCGAAGGCCGCGGACGGAGTGTCGTTCGAGAAGCAGGAGAAGCTCTTCACCGAGCGCTTCGCCGCCGGGTTCACTGATCCGAAGTACGTGAAGGAGGTGCGCGGCGGCGCCGGCGAGCTCGATCTCGACGCGCTGGTCGCGCTCGCGCAGGAGCTCCTCTCGGTCGAGCGCCTCGACGCGTCGATCGCGCGCGGCGCGTTCTCCGAGATCCACGCCGACGCCGAGAAGGTGCTCGCGGCCTCGAAGAAGCTCGCCTTCGCGAAGCCCGACAAGCCGGTCTTCGACAAGATGCCCGCCGCTAGCCACGAGGGCTTCGCGCTCGCGCTGCGCTCGCTGCTCTACGGCGAGGGAGCGTATGCGGTGCGCTTCAACGCGTTCGTCCGGTCGATCGCGCAGAAGGGCGTGCCGTGGACCGTCGCGACGCTCTTCGCAGCGGCGGTTCACCCCGACACCCACGTGCTGGTGAAGCAGGTCGCGAGCGTCCGGCAGGCGCGCGCGCTCGGCGTCACGGAGCCGCCGAGCGGCGCTCCGAGTGGCGCCGCGTACGCCAAGCACCTCGCGGTGGCGCAGGCCCTGCGGGAGCGGCTCGTCACGGCGGGCCACGCGCCGCGCGATCTCTTCGACGTCTACACCTACCAGTGGCGCACGCTCGGCAAGAGCGGGACGAAGGCCGCGGCGACGGCCTGAGCCTCAATCCAGATCGGCCGCGTCGAGCTCGATCACCAGCGGGCAGTGGTCGCTCAGGTGATCGAGCATCGGCGGGTGCACGCCGCGCGGGAGCTGGCAGCGATGCTGGGCGCAGGGGCCGTGCACCTCCACCCGCGCCCCGCGCGGCAGCTCGCGCATCGAGCGGCTGGCGATCGCGTGGTCGAGCAGCGCGCCTCTGCCGCGGTAGAGCTCCGTGCACGCCGCGTCGGGCGGGACACGGGTGAGGCTCGGCGCGAGCGTCGCGTCGAGCGCGGCGAGCTCGGCCTCGGCGGAGATCGGCGAGGCGCAGCGCGCGCACCCCATCGTGTTGAGATCGCCGAGCGCCAGCACATCGGGATCGCCCTCCTGCGCGAGCGCCCTCGAGGCGTGGACCAGAGCCGTGAAGCTGGCCTGCCGGTGCGCGTGATCCCGCGCCTCCTGGCCGGAGTCGAGGTGCAAGGAGATCCCCCAGAGATCGAGCCCTGCCCCGAAGCGCAGGCGCAGCGCGCTCCCCGGGCGCAAGAGCTGCGCGCAGCCGCCCCGGCTGTTGAGCGCATCGATCTGCCGGGTCTCGAGGACCTCGATCCGCGCCTCATCGATCAGCCAACCGACGTGCTGCCGTCCATCGCGCGGGCACTCGTCGAAGATCGCTCGCCAGGATCCGCCGGCGTGGCGATCCAGCAGCGTGAGGAGCGCCGCGATCGCCGCGCGCCCGCGCTCGTGGAGCACGATCTCCTGAACGGCGAGCGCGTCGACCCGGAGCGTCGCCACGAGGCACGCCACCCACTCGAGATCGGTCGGGGTCTCGCTCGAGCCGCTCGACGAGCCGTCGGGAAACCAGCGGAGGTTCCAGGTGGCGAGGCGCGCGCGGGAGTGGTCGCGCGGCGCGCGCTCGCCGAGCCGGGCCAAGCAGGCCTCGCGCGATGTCCACGCGTCCAGGGGCGCCACGCGCTCGCGCGCCTGGCCCTCGACGTAGCGCGGCGTGATCCACCCGCGGGCTCCGTCGGCGCTCCGCACCTCGAGCCACCCGCTCTCGCCGCGGCGCAGCACCTCGACCTCGGTCCCGTCGGGCAGACGGCCCGAGAGCTCCAGGCTCCGCTCCGCCGGATGGAGCGGCACGCCGGCGGCTTTCGTCGCGGTGAGGATCACTCGCTCCGCGTGCTGGGCTCGCGCCGCCTCGGAGCCTCCGCCGTCGCACGCCGCCAGGAGCATCGCGAGCCAGGTGTAAGCACGCGACGCCGGGCGCGTTGTCCTGCCGTGCCCGACACGGAAGACCGAATGTGTCGTCATCGCCTCGATCATCACCCGAGCCCATCCTGCCACCTTCTCAGCGCAGGCGCGCTGGTGTAGCTGACGGTCCTCGTGGAGCCCGATCTCAACAGCGACGCGTGGCTGCGGAGCGAGCGCGAGCTCGTGGCCGGCGCCCGCTCGGGCGATCGGGTCGCGGTGTCCACGCTCTATCGGACCTTCGCCCCTCGCATCTACGCCCGCGTGCTCATGCCTCGCCTCGGCAACCCGCAAGCCGCCGAGGACGCGCTGAGCGAGACGTTCCGCACGGCGCTCGAGCGCCTCGACACGTTCGACGACCAGGGGGTCAGCATCTACTTCTGGCTCACGAGGATCGCGGTGAACAAGGCGACGGACATGCACAGGGTGAGGGCGCGAACGCGTCGCGCGCTGGCGAGCTTCGAGGACCTGCTCGCGCCGCTCCGACCGAGCGCGCCGCGTCCGGAGCGCGAGCTCGAGGCGAAGGAGCACGAGGCGGTCCTGCGCGATCACGTTGGCGCCGTCCTCGATCGCATCAACCCTCGCTACCGTCAGGCGATCGCGCTTCGCTTCCTCGACGACAAGAGCCGCGAGGAGTGCGCGGAGGCGATGGACGTGAAGCTCGGCACCTTCGACGTGGTGCTGCTGCGCGCGCTGCGCGCGTTCCGCAGAGAGTGGGACGCGCTGGTCGGCCCGACCGAGATGAGGGAGCACGCATGATCGACGACGACGACATCGACGAGCGGGAGCTCCGTGAGGCCGAGGCCCTGGCGCGGGCGCTCGAGCAGGGCAGCGCGATGGACGAGCTGCCGGACGA
>JAEZBP010000947.1 GCA_023427125.1 Pseudomonadota bacterium
CGGCCAAGCCCGGGGGCCTCCCGCCCATCGCGGGCCGCTGCCCGTTCTGCCCGGGCCACGAGGCCGACACCGAGGCGACGCTCGCCGCGTGGCCGAGCGAGCGCGAGTGGCAGGTGCGGGTGGTGGCCAACAAGTTCCCGGTCTCCGAGCCCGGCGCGCACGAGGTCGGCGTCGACGCGCGCGAGCACGACGTGGATCTCGCGGACCTCTCGCTCGAGCACGCGACCGCGATGCTGCGGCTCTATCGCGATCGCATGGCCGCGCTCGAGGCGCGCGACGATGCGCGGACGAGCCTGCTCTTTCGCAACCGCGGCCGGCGCGCGGGCAGCTCGCAGCCTCACCCGCACACCCAGATGGTCGCGCTCGCCTGGACGCCGGCGGAGGTGGCGCTGCGCTGGGAGGTGGCGCAGGCGTTCCACGCGGCGCACGGCGAGAGCGTGCACGCGGCCGCGCTGCGCGAGGAGCTCGAGGCGGGCACGCGCGTCTTGCGTGAGGAGCCGCGCGCGGTGCTCTTCTGTCCACGCGCGCCGACCCGTCCCTTCGAGATGCGCCTGATGCTGCGCGAGCCGAGCGCGCGCTTCTCGGGCGCGAGCGACGCGGACCTCGAGGCGCTCGCGTCGCTCTTGGTCGACGCGTTCCGCCGCCTGCGCGATCGCGCGTCGGTGCCCGACTCGAACCTGGTCCTGCGCCAGCCGCCGATCGCCGCGCGCGGCCCGGCCGCGGCATGGCACTTCGAGCTCCTCCCGCGCACCGGCGGCGACGCCGGCTTCGAGCTCTCGAGCGGCGAGATGATCGTCGTGGTCTCGCCCGAGGAGTCCGCCGACCGGCTGCGCGCGGCTCCGCCCTGAGCGACGTCGGGCGCGTCCTTCGACTCGGCGCTTCGCGCCGGCTCCGGACGAACGGTGAAGAGGTCCGGTCAGTTGGCGAGCGGGTTGCTTCCAACCTGCCGTTCGCGTCTCGCTAACGCGGCTTGCGGCGGCCGAGGACGCCGGCGAGGACCGCGAGGAGGGCGACCGTGGCGAGGGGCCAGACGCGGACGCGCGCGCCCTCGCCCTGCTCGGCCGCCACGAGGGCCGCGGTGAAGGGCGCGGCGCCCGCTGACTCGTCGAAGCCGAGGAGCACGCGCTCGCCGATGTACACGGTGGGCAGGCCCTGGTTCTGCGACTCTCGGGCGATGCGCTCGTCCTCGGCGATGCGCGCCTCGATCGAGGGATCGGCGAGGCACGCCTCGAACGCCGCCGGCTCGAGGCCGAGCTCGCGCGCGATGAGGTGGATGTTGCCGAGCGAGAGATCGGGCGCGGCGAAGAGCGCGTCCGCCATCGCCTCGCCCTGGCCGAGGCGCGTCGCGCAGTGATAGGCGCGGGCCGCGTCGCGCGCGTGGCGATGGAAGTGGAGCGGGACGATGACGCGCACGACGTTCACCTCGCCGGGCGTCTCCTCGATCGCCGACTTCAACACCGGGTGCATCGCGCGGCAGTACGGACACTCGAAGTCCGCGATCTCCACCACGTTGATCGGGCCCTCGACGTAGAGCTCGGAGATCACCGCGGGGATCGCCGGGTCCGGCAGCGTGAACGGCCACGCGATCGGCGCGAGCGCGGCGAGCACCCAGCCGGCCCACCACGGGCTGCGGAGGCTGGTGTCGCTCTCCGCGTCGTCGCTCGGCGCCTTGACCAGCACCGCCACGCCCGCGATTCCCGCGACGATCGCCGAGGCGTCGACGCCGATGCAGAGCCAGCACCACGCGCCGATCTGGCTCGCCTGTAAGTAGAGCAGCCCCATCGCCACGAGCGCGCCGATCACCGCGAGCACGGCGGTGATCCGCATCGTCTTCCGCTCGCGCACCAGCGAGCCCGCGAAGAGCGCGGTGAAGCCCAGCACGCCGAGCATCGGCAAGAGCATGCCGAGCGAGTACCCGCCGATGGCGTGGCCCATCGCCCAGTCGCGCACGTCGGTGCAGCCTCCCTCCGGCGGGCAGTACGTGCCGCCCGGCAGGAAGTACTCGGCGGCGGTCGCCGCGCTGAACGCGAGGGCGATGAGCGCCGCCACTCGAAGGGCGACGCGGGGGATCTGGGTGCGGTCCTCCGCCACGCGCGAGTCTTAGCGTCCGCACCTCTCGGAGGCACGCGAGGCGCACGAAAGCGATGGCCCCGGTCCGAAGCGGACCGAGGCCATCCTGTGTCGAGCGTGGAGACCGGGATCAGTTCTGGATGCCGGCCTGCTCGTCGCGCTGGCGCTGGGTCATCGCCTGGCGCTCCTGCTCGGCCTGCTGCTCTTCGCGCTGCGCCTGCTGCTGCTGGCGCTGCGCCTGCTGCTCCTGGCCCTCTGCCTGCTGCTGCTCGCGTTGCGCCTGGCGCTCCTCGCCCTGCGCCTGCTGCTCCATGCGCTGCGCCTGCTGCTCCTGCTGCTGCTGCTCGCGCTGCGCGGTCTGCTGCTGCCGGCCCTGCGTCGACTGACGCACGATGCGCTGGAGGACCTCCGTCGTCGGCTCCTCCATGCCCACCGCCGGCATGTCCTCCGGCGTCTGGTACGACACGATCACGTCATCGCCGCGCTCGTAGACGAGGAGCGCGCGGGGCGCCTTGAGGAGCAGCTCGGGCCCCTGGTTCTGGATCGCGCGCGCCTCCTCGTTGGTGCGGCGGAACAGGATCAGCCGAACGTCGCCGATCTCCTGGCCCTGGCCGCCCTGCTGCATGCCCTGCTGCTGCTGGCGCTGCTGCTGCTGCTGAGCCTGCTGGCCTTGCTGGCGCTGTTGGCCTTGCTCGCGCATCGCCCGCTCGCGCATCCGCTGGTCGTAGCGAACGGTGGCGACCACATCGAAGTCATTCTCGCGCAGCTGCCGGTTGAGCTGCGAGAGCGTGCGGTCCATGTTGTTCTGGCTCTCTTCGGTCACGATCTGACCGGGCGAGCCCTGACCCATCTGCTGGCCCTGCTGGCCGTGCTGCTGGCCCATCTGGCGCTGCTGCATCTGCTGCTGGCGGCGCTGATCGGCCGGCTCCTGGTTGAAGCCGGTCTCCTCTTCGGTGACCGTCTCTTCCCGCTGTCCGACGATCTGATCGTCCTCGGCCGTGCGGCCGGCCTGCTGCTCGCATCCGAGCGCGAGCGCCAGCGCAGACGCCGCCACCGCGGTGATTCGCTTCGACATCGTACCCTCCGTCGTTCGTCTCGGACCGCGAACGCGCGGCCCGCTCCTGGCCGACTGAGCGCAATCGATGTGCCGCTCCGGAACGCGCAGCCCCGGCGTGCGGCCGGCGCCTCCGCTTCAATTCGACGTGGCGACCCTGCGGAGCACGGGACGGCCCGCCTCCACCGGCCCCTGCGCTCAGGACTGCCCGAGCTCGGCCAGCTTGTTGTAGAGGGTGCGCCGGCTGATCCCGAGCAGGCGCGCGGCCTTGGTGCGGTTGCCGTCGGCGCGGGCGAGGGCGTCCGCGATCGCGGTGCGCTCCGCCTCGTCACGCCGCGTCTCGAGCGTGTCCTCGGGTTGGGGCGCGACCGAAGGCGACGGCGTGCGCCCGCGCTTCACGTTGCGGGCGAGCTCGCGCTCGACCTCGGCGACGCCGATCCGATCGCGCTCGCTGAAGACGACGAGCCGCTCGACGAAGTTGGCGAGCTCGCGCACGTTGCCCGGCCAGCGCTGGCGAGCGAGCAGCTCGATCGCGCCGGCGTCGAGCTCGACGTCGTCTCTCCCGTTCTCCTTCCCGAGCTCGCGCACGAAGCGCTTGGGGAGCGCGGGGACGTCCTCGCGCCGCTCGGCGAGCGGCGGCATGTGGATCGGGATCACGTTCAAGCGGTAGAAGAGGTCCTCGCGGAACTCGCCGGCCTCGATCATCGCGTCGAGGTCGCGGTGGGTCGCCGCGACGAAGCGGACGTCGGCCTCGATCGCCTCGGTGCCGCCGAGCCGCTGGTACTCCTTCTGCTGCAAGAGGCGCAGCAGCTTCACCTGCACCGACGGGCTCACGGCGCCGATCTCGTCGAGGAAGAGCGTGCCGCCCTGCGCGAGCTCGACGCGCCCGGGCTTCTTGTGCGTCGCGCCGGTGAACGCGCCCTTCTCGTAGCCGAAGAGCTCGCTCTCGAGCAGGCTCTCGGGCAAGGCCGCGCAGTGCACCGGCACGAAGGGCGCCGCCGCGCGCGCGCTCTCGGCGTGGATGGCGCGGGCCGCGACCTCCTTGCCGCTGCCGCTCTCACCGGTGATCAGCACGGTCGAGCTCGTGCGCGCGGCGCGCTGCACGAGCTCTCCGACCTCGCGCATCGCCGCCGACGCGCCGAGCCAGGGCGCCTCGCGGCTGATCGGCGCGGGCCGCTCCTCCTCGTGCCGCGCGCTCCTCAGCGCCTTGTCGACCGTGAAGAGCACCTCGTCGCGATCGAAGGGCTTGAGCAGGAAGTCACGCGCGCCCTTCTTCATCGCCTCGACCGCGGTCTGCACGCTGCCGTGCGCGGTCAGCATGATGACGGGCACGCCGGGCGCCTTCTCGGCGAGCCGCTCGAGCAGCTCCATCCCGTCCATCCCGGGCATCCGCAGGTCCGTGACGATCACGTCGATCGGCCGCGAGCCCGCGCGCAGCAGCGCCTCCTCAGCCGAGCTCACGTGCGCGGCGTCGTGGCCCGCCTGCCGCAAGAGCCCCACCAGCACCATCCCGACCGCGCGGTCGTCGTCGACCACGAGCACGTTGCCTTCCAAGCTCATCGCCGGGCAGTGTCCCCGCCGCACGCGTCGGCGACAAGCGCGATCGCGGTTGCGCGCTCGCGCGTTCGCCGTCAGAGTTCGCGCTTCGTCATGCGCTTCGATCTCCGGACAGCTTCGCACGCGGCGCCGCGCTCCCTCCTCGGTGGGGACGCCGAGGGCGTCGGGTGCCGAGTGTCCGGTGCGAGGCCGCGCGCGGTCTGAACGGCGCGCACGTGACGAGAAAGAGCACGGCCCTCTCCGGTCCCGCCGGAGAGACGTGCTTCGCATGGTGCGATCCGCTCGACCGGCGTGACTGAACGAGAGGTCCGGCAGTGGAGCCAGGACCATGTTCACCAAGCAGCACTTCAACGTCGGCACCATCGGCCACGTCGACCACGGCAAGACCACGCTGACCGCCGCCCTCACGGCGTACACCGCGCGCCTGCACGGCGGCGTCGCGAAGGCCTACGGCGACATCGACAACGCCAAGGAGGAGCGCGAGCGCAGCATCACGATCAACGCCTCGCACGTGCGCTACGAGAGCGGCGCGCGCGTGTACGCGCACGTCGACTGCCCCGGTCACGCCGACTACGTGAAGAACATGATCGCGGGCGCCTCGCAGATGGACGGGGCGATCCTGCTCGTCGACGCGTCGCAAGGCCCCGAGGCCCAGACGAAGGAGCACATCCTCCTCGCGCGGCAGGTCGGCGTGCAGCACCTCGTCGTGTTCGTGAACAAGGTCGACGTCGCGGACCCCGAGCTCGTCCCGCTGGTCGAGCTCGAGACCGCGGAGCTGTGCGAGGAGCACGGCTTCGGCGAGGTGGTCATCGTGCGCGGCTCGGCGAAGCTCGCGCTCGAGGCGTGTGAGCGCGAGGTGATGGACGAGGCGCCGACGGCGTGCATCGGCGCGCTGATCGACGCGCTCGACGCGCTCCCTCTGACGGAGCGCGATCTCGCGAGCCCGTTCTTCCTCACGATCGAGGGCGTCCACACCATCGTCGGGCGCGGCACCGTGATCACCGGCAAGGTGGAGCGGGGCCGCCTCGCGGTCGGTGAGAAGGTCGAGATCGTGGGCAAGCGGGCGGCGGACGGGAACGCGTTCGAGGCCGTCGTCACGGGGATCCAGGAGTTCCACCGGGACGCCGGCGAGGCGGTCGCGGGCCACAACGTGGGGCTCCTGCTCCGCGGCGTGGGCCGTGACGAGGTGGAGCGCGGTCAGGTCGCCGTTCGGCCGGGCTCGCTCCGCGCGCACCACGAGGGCGAGGCGGAGATCGTGCTCCTCGCGAGCGAGGAGGGCGGTCGCCGCACCGCGATCCGCTCGGGCTACGCGCCGGTGATCTTCTTCGGCGCCACCAGCGTCACCGCTACGCTCGGGCTCGAGGCCGACCTCGCGCCCGGCGCGCGCGGCGCCGTGAGGCTCGAGCTCGACAAGCCCGTCGCGATGGAGGCGGGCATGCGCTTCGCGATGCGCGAGGGCGGCCGCACCATCGGCGCGGGCGTCGTCACGCGTGTCACGTAGCGAGCCATCAGAGAGGCCGGCGCCTCCGAGGGGGCGCTCCGGCCGTC
>JAEZBP010000948.1 GCA_023427125.1 Pseudomonadota bacterium
CTTCACGGCTGCGTGAGGTGCCGATCCCGCACGAATTCTTCCACAGAACCAGGTTGGCACGGCCTGGCAGGCTCAGGTCGGACCGATGCCACGGCGCTCGGGCGCGCAAGAGCAACTCAGTACTCGAGCTCTCGGTCGACTTCCTTGTAGACCTCGGCCTCGATGAAGGCCTGCACGAGGTCGCCGTCGATGTGGCCGTCCCTCACCTCGTAGCCGAGGATCGCGAGGGCGCGGTCGACGGGGACCGCCCGCTTGTACGGGCGATCACGCGCGGTCAGCGCGTCGTAGATGTCGGCGATCGACATGATCTTCGATTGGATCGGGATCCGATCGCTCGAGAGCCCCTTCGGGTAGCCGTGGCCGTTGAGCTTCTCGTGGTGTGACCCGGCGATCTCCGGCACGCGGAGGAAGTTCTTGCCCCAGGGGATCTTCGAGAGGAACGCGTGGGTGTGGACCACGTGCGAGCGGATCTCGCCGAGCTCGGCCGCGTTGAGCGAGCCCCTCGTGACCTGGAGCGACTCGACCTCGGCGGGCAGGAGCAGCACCGAAGGCTCTCCGTCCGGCCCCAGATAGGTGCGCGCGCCGAGCTCGGCGATCCGCGTGAAGTCGCCCTCCTTGAGCACCGTCGGCTCGTTGGCCTCGCTGATGATCCGCCAGGCCTCGTCGAGCTCGGCGAAGCGAGCGGCGAGCTCCTCGTCGAGCCGCGCGAGATCGCTCGCGCCGGCGCCCTCGCGCATCATCGCGATCTTGCGCGAGAGGACGTCGGCCTCGGCCGCCTTGCGCGCGTACGCGAAGCGCGAGCGCACCTGGTCGAGCTCGTGCGGGTAGAGCTTCTTCGCCTTCACGAGCACCTGCTCGCGCACGCCGATCTTCCCGAAGTCGTGCAGCAGCGCCGCGTACTCGAGCTCGGTGAGATCGCGCGGCGAGAAGCGCACGTCGCGGAAGCGCGGCAGATCGGCGCGATCGACGACCTGCGCGAGCTTCACGCTCAGCACGCTCACGCGCAGCGAGTGACCGCTGGTCGTCGGATCGCGCTGCTCGATCGCCGACACGCTCGCGCGCACGAAGCCCTCGAAGAGCGCGCGGATCTCCGCGTAGAGGAGCGCGTTCTCGAGCGCGATGCCGGCCTGCGACGCGAGCGTCGCGAGGAGATCCTGGCTCCGCGGATCGAAGGGGATCACCTCCCGCTCGACGTCCTCGGGCGTCGCGAGGCGCTTCTCCGGCATCCGCTTCTTGTTGATGAGCTGGATGACCGCGATGACCTCGTCCTCGGCCGAGATCATCGGCATCGCGATCATCGACTTCGTGCGGTAGCCGACCCGCTCGTCGAAGCTGTGATCGAAGCCGAAGGGCTGGTCGGGGCCGATCGTGTAGACGTCCGGGATGTTGATGGCGCGCCGCGTGACGACCGCGGCGCCGGCGATCGAGCGGGTGGAGATCGGGACGGTGAACTCGCTCGAGGCGAACTCGACCGAGTCGTTCTGGCTGAGCTTGAAGCGCAGCCGCCCCTCGCCGCCCTGCGCGTGGGGCTCGACGATGTAGATGCTGCCCGCGTCGGCGCCGGTGATGAAGCGGCTCTTCTCGAGGATGAGATCGAGCAGCCGATCGATGTTGCGCTCCTGGGTCAGCGCGCGCGCGATCTCGACGAGCTCGCTGAGCTCGTAGCGGTAGCGGCGGATCGAGCGCGAGCGCCGCTCGGCCGCGATGCGGAGCTCGACGCGCTCGATCGTGCCGTCGACGGTCGTGTAGAGCGCGTGCGGGGCGTCGATCTGGTGGAGGGTGGCGATGACCGCGCGCTCCGGCATGCGCGCGAGCACGTCCTCGGGGGGAGGCCCGACCAGGACGATGCCCACGTGGCCCATCGAGAACTTCTCGGTGTACGGGTGGAGGGCGGCCTGCTGGAGCGCGGAGACCGCGACCACGACGACGGTCGCCTCCTCGCGCTGGACCTCGACCACCGAGCCGGCCACCCGGACGTCGATTCGGGCGATCTTGCTAGCCCGAAGCAGCTCCGCGACCGCGACCGGATCGAGCTCGCCGCTCATCGGCGGCGCTCGAGCAACGGCAAGTGACCTTCATCCCTCGTCATCGCTCGCGTCCCCCGGTGCTGCTGCGCGCTCGTCGTCCTCGGCCCGGCGTCGCTCGTCGCGAAGATCGTACGCGCGCACGATCCGCGCGACCAGGGGGTGACGGACGACGTCGGCGTCCGTGAAGTAGCAGAAGCCGATGCCGTCGAGCTTCCCGAGCAGGCTCGCGGCGTCCGCGAGGCCGCTCTTGCGGCCGCTCGGCAGATCGGTCTGCGTGACGTCGCCCGTCACCACCGCCTTCGAGCCGAAGCCGAGCCGCGTCAGGAACATCTTCATCTGCTCGGTCGTGCTGTTCTGCGCCTCGTCGAGGATCACGAAGCTGTCGTTCAGCGTGCGACCTCGCATGAAGGCGAGCGGCGCCACCTCGACCGCGCCGCGCGCGATCAGCATCTGCGCGCGCTCGAGATCCATCATGTCGTGGAGGGCGTCGTAGAGCGGGCGCAGGTAGGGGTTCACCTTCTCGGCGAGGTCGCCCGGGAGGAAGCCGAGCTTCTCGCCGGCCTCGACCGCGGGGCGGGTCAGGACGATCCGCTTGACCTTGTTCTCGCTGAGCTGCCGGACCGCGGCCGCCATCGCGAGGTAGGTCTTGCCGGTGCCGGCCGGGCCGATGCCGAAGACGATGTCCTTCTCGTAGATCGCCTTGATGTAGTGGTGCTGAGCGAGCCCCTTGGGGACGATGGTCTTGCGCGGCGCGACCAGGATCGGCTGGTCCATGTAGTCCGACAGACGCACCTCCGGGTTCTCGCGCAGCGTGCGCACCGCGCTGAGCACGTCGCGCTCGGTGAGGAGCTTGCCCCGGCCGAGCATCGCGAGGACCTCGGCGAGCCCGCGCTCGGCATCGGCGACCGCGCCCGCCGAGCCGCGCAGCAGGATGGTGTTGCCGCGCACGCCGGCCGCGATGCCGTACTCCTTCTCGAGCGCGCGCAGATGGCTCGCGTTCGGCCCGGTCAGGCGCAGCAGCAGGTCGCGATCGGCGACCTCGAGATCGGCGGTGATCGTCTCGGCGGAGGTCATGCGCGCCTCCACCGCCCGGTCGAAGGCGTTCTCACATCGAGTTGCGACATCTGCCTCTTGCGCCAGAACGCTATCACGGTCGAGCACAGCGCTCCATGCGTGCTGATGCGCCTCATGGTACGGAGATCCCACACCGATGGGGGCTCCGAGAGACCGCGCCAACACCCTGCGCCCGCCCGAGCCGGGGAACGAGGAGACCGTCACGCTCACCCCTCGGCGCCGTCCGAGCGCGCCCCCACCGCGCCCGCCGAGCTCGCGGCCTCCGCCCCGCCGTGACGCCCGCAGTGAGGATGGCGGCGGTGTGTATGCCGAGGTCGCGCGCGGATCGCTCGACGCGCGCGCGCTCTCGGTGCCGGAGGCGCCCCCGCCCGATCGGAGCGAGCGCATCGCGGCGCTGGTCGCCGAGCTCGCGCGCTCGGGTCCCGAGACCGACGTCCCCCTCCGCCAGCG
>JAEZBP010001145.1 GCA_023427125.1 Pseudomonadota bacterium
GGATAGCGCTCGGCGGACATCTCCGCGCGACCGAGGGCGAGCCAGACCTGCGGATCGTCGGGGTGCTCCGCGGTCGCCCGCCGGAACGCCTGCGCCGCGGCCTCGAACTCCCCGCGGGCCATCGCGCGCCGCCCGTCCTGCATCGCGCCACCGCACGCGCTCAGCAGCACGAGCGCGATCGACGACCCGAGGATGACCCGCGCCGCGGCTTGACCGCGCCTCCGGCGTTCACCACCATCGGCGCGATGGACCGCACGCTCCTCAAGCAGATCCTCGACGCCGCGCCTGGGCTCCAGCTCACCGACAAGGGCTACGTGGCCGCCGACGAGCATCGCGCCTCGATCTACCTCGGCAAGGCCGGTCAGGCGACCCTCGTCACCGACTTGGTCCGCATCCAGCTGCACGACTCACACATCGAGGCCGAGGCAAAGGACCGCACGCTGCACTTCATGATCTACGAGCCGGTCGCCGGCGTCACGCTCCGCCGCCCCCGCGAAGACGCCCCCCGCACCGGCTTCTGACGGTGTTGGCTGTGCGCGCGCTTCGCGAGCGCGCGGGCCGAGCTCGCGCTTTTCCGTCCGGTCGGCGCTACCCGTCCCCGGTGGACAGCAGAGGGTGAACGCGCAGCTCGGCGCCCCCGAGCGCCGCGACCTCTCCGCCCGGTCGGCTACCCGTCCCCGGTGGACAGCAGAGGGTGAACGCGTAGCTCGGCGCCCCCCGAGCGCCGTGATTTCGCGACAGTGCTCTGTCTGAGTTGGCTGTGCGCGCTCCGCGAGCGCGCGGGCCGAGCGCCGCGACCTCTCCGACCTGTCGCTCCCGCCCCCGGTGTCCAGGGAACGGCGCTCCGCTCGGCGTTCCGAGGACGACGATCTCGCGACGTTCCTCGACTGCACCGGCCTCGGCTCCACCGGCCGCCCAGGCCGATGGGCCGACGGGCTGCTATGGTCGCCCGGCCATGGCCGCGCGGATCCTGGTGTGCGACGACGAGGCGGCGCTGCGCGAGATGCTGCGCGTGCTGCTGCGCCGCGCCGGGTACGAGGTGATCACCGCCGACACCCGGGCCGCCGCGCTGGCGCGGATCGGGTCCGAGGAGCTCGACGCCGTCGTCACCGATCTCGCGCTGCCGGACGGCTCGGGCATGGAGGTGCTCAGCGCGGCGCGCGCGCGCGACGAGTCCACGCAGGTGCTGATGATCACGGCGTACGGCGGCACCGAGCAGGCCGTCGAGGCGATGCGACGGGGCGCCTACGACTTCATCCAGAAGCCCTTCCGCAATCACGAGCTGCTCGCGCTGCTCGAGAAGGCGCTCGAGAAGCGGCGGATCGTCGGTGAGAACCGTGCGCTGCGCGCGACCCTCGAGGGCAGCTACCGCTCCGGCGACCTGATCGGCAAGAGCGAGGCGATGCGCCGGGTGATGCAGCTCGTCGATCGCGTGGCGAGCGCGCGCAGCAGCGTGCTCGTCACGGGGGAGAGCGGCACCGGCAAGGAGGTCGTCGCGCGCCGGCTCCACGAGCAAGGCGAGCGCGCGAGCGGGCCCTTCGTCGCGGTTCACTGCGGCGCCCTCCCCGAGGCCCTGATGGAGAGCGAGCTCTTCGGCCACGAGAAGGGAGCGTTCACGGGGGCGAGCGCGCGCTCCGAGGGCCTGGTCCGCGCCGCGCACGGCGGCACGCTCTTCCTCGACGAGATCGGCGAGCTGCCCCTCGAGCTGCAGGAGAAGCTCCTGCGGGTCCTGCAGGATCGCAAGGTGCGGCCGGTCGGGTCGAGCAAGGAGGTCGAGGTCGACGTCCGGGTCATCGCGGCGACCAACCGCGACGTCGAGCGAGAGGTGGCCGCCGGGACGTTTCGCCAGGACCTGTTCTACCGCCTCGACGTCATCCGCCTCCACCTGCCGCCGCTGCGCGAGCGGACCGAGGACATACCGCTCCTCGCCGGGCACTTCGTGCAGAAGCACGCGGCGCTCGCCGGCAAGGTGGTCGAGCTCGCGCCCGACGCCCTCGCCTGGCTCGCGCGCCAGCCCTACCCCGGCAACGTGCGCTAGCTCGAGAACGTGATCGAGCGAGCGGTCACCCTCGCGCTCGGCGATCGGATCACGCTCGATGACTTCGCCGGGCCGTCGCGGAGCGTCGGCGCAGCTCCGGTCCCCGGCGGCCCCGCGAGGCCGCGCATCGGCCCCGGCTTCGATCTCGACGGCTACCTCGGCGGGATCGAGCGCGCGCTGCTCCTCGAGGCGCTCGAGGCGAGCGGCGGGAACCGCACCGAGGCGGCCAAGCTGCTGGGGACGACGTTCCGCTCGTTCCGCTATCGGCTCGCCAAGTACGGCCTCGGGGACGACGAGGAGAGCTGAAAGAAAGCTCTCAGGGCTCGGTCTCGAGAGGCTCGGGCGGACTGGCCGGCTGCTGCTGCAGGATGCGGATCTCCACCTGTCCGGCGCCCCGGTACATCGCGACCTCGGCCGCGAGCAGCTCCTCGCCCGCCGCGCAGCGGCTGACCGTCGCGTGAGGCTCGGGACCCGAGTCCCGGGCCACGCCGGAGCCGGCCGCGTCGAGGAGGTAGAGGTCCAGGTCCTCCACCTCGTCGCTCCCCACCGCCGCGACCGCGATGCACGCGTTCGGGGTCAGCGTCGGGAGCGCGATCCGGTGGCGCACTCCGTCGCCGATGACGGCGTCGAGCGTGGAGACCTCCTCGTAGCTGCGCAGGCGAAAGGGGGCGGTCGCCTCCTCGAGCCGGAGCGCCTGGAGCGAGGCGATCCCCGCCGGCGCGGGCAGCACGGCGAGCGCGTACGCGCCGTCACGCCCGTAGGCCTTCACCGCCACGCGGAGCACCGTCGGTGCCGCGCGGCAGGCGCGGACGCGCGCGGTGGAGTGCACCGCCGTGTCGCTGTCGACCTCCCGCCCGCCCTCGTCGGCCAGGTAGAGATCGAGGTCCATCCCCTCGTGGGACGCTGCGCCCGCGACGATCCCGCAGCCCGGGCCGAGCACGACCTCGTGGGTGCGGACCTCGCCCGGGAGGATGGCCGCGTCGCGGCTCACGAAGAGCGGCGCTCCGAAGCCCCGGCTCTGGTGCGGCCGCGCGAGCGCGAGGAGCGCGAGGCTCGGGTCGCCGCTCGGCTCGGGCTCGAGGGTCGGGTCCACGACCGTGGCTCCGACGGGCTGACCCGGCCCGGCGAAGATGGCGACGCCGACCGCGCCCGCCCCCTCGAACGCTCGGAGCTCGAGCGTGTAGCGAGCGCCCGCGCTCGGGCAGAGCTCGATCGAGGGCTCGGCGTTGCTCGCGAGATCGCGGTGGACCTCGACGCCCGCACCATCGAAGAGGAAGAGATCGATGTCGCGCACACCGTCGCCCCGGCCGACCGCGACGTAGCAGCGGCCGCCCTCGAGCTCGACCGGCACGCGGACCACCGATCCCTCGGTCACCCGCTCGAGCACCGCCGGACCGAGCGGCGTGAAGCCGCGCGCCCGGAGCGCCCCGCGGCTCTGCGCCAGGTGGGCCTCCACGTCGCGAAAGGGCACATGCGGCTCGAGCACGCCCTCGAAGAGCCCGTCGAACCCCTCCCCCTGGTCGAGCTCGCTGGCGAACTGCCCCACCAACACCGCGCCGGCCCCCGCCCGAGCGTCCAGGCCCAGATAGAACGGGCGGCGGGTCACCCCTGATTCGGCCTGTGGACAGACGTGCACCAGCCCGCCCTCCCCCGAGACCGAGTCGGCGGCGATCTCGGCGCCCTCGCCGTCGTAGAGGATCAGATCGAGCTCGCGCAGCGTGCCGCCTCCGAGCGCGAGGAAGGTCGCGCACCGCCCCACCTCGAGATCGAGCGGGAGGGCGACGCCGCGGTCCTCGAGGACGAGGTGGCGCGCCAGGCCGAGCTCCTCGCCGTAGCCGCGCGTCCGCATGCGCTGGCGGAGCCGGGCGTGGCGACGGTTCAGCGCGTCGAGAGGGCCGGCCTCGCCGTCGAGCGAGCTGAGCGCGACGGTCGGCGCGGGAGCTGGCTCGGCGCACGCTGCGAGCAGGAGCGCGAGGGGGAGCGCGAGCCTCATCGCTCCTCGGGCTCGGGCGCGACCTCTCGGAACACGTCGTCCATCCGGATCTCGAGCCCCGTGGGCCCCCGAAACGTGCGCACCTCGAAGAGCCCGCTCCCGGCCGACGCGACCGCCGCGACATAGTAGGTGCCCGACTGCGAGGGGCAGAAGCGCAGCGCGGCGAGCGGCCCTGTCGCGCCGTCGCTCATCACCTCGCCACCGTCGCTGTCGAAGACCCGCAGGCTAAGATCGCGCACGCCGTCCGAGGCCGCCGCGATGCCTACGTAGCAGGTCCCCGAGCGCATCGGCACCGAGCGGACCTCCGAGGAGTGCTCGACCAAGAAGCCGCGCCAGTCGCTCTCCAGCGCCGCGAAGCCCCGGGTGCGGACGAGGGCGGAGGCGGAGTCGATGGCGGCGCTCACCCGCGACGAGCGGAACTCCGAGGCCGTCCGCGGCGCCTCGCCCTCGGGCGTGGCCGGCGCGGGATCCGGCGCATCGCAGCCGAGGAGGAGGAAGGTGAGGACGAGGAGCGCACGCACGGCGCAAGGTGTAGCGCACGCGGGCGGCGGAGAAACACCGAAGGCGTCTCCACCGCCCGCCCCCAGCCCGAGCCCGAGTCCGTTCGACGCTACCCCGGGAGGGGCGGCAGGTTGAGCGGGTTGCCCGAGCCCTCGCCGGTCGAGCGGCCGGCGGCGCGGTCCTCGATCTCGCGGATCGCGGCGGCGATCGCCGCGCGGACCTGAGGCGAGGTCTCGGCCCGCCGGCGCTCGCGGAGCGCCGGGACGACGAGCGCGTCACCGACCCGACCGAGCCCCTCGATCGCCCGCGTCCGCAC
>JAEZBP010001190.1 GCA_023427125.1 Pseudomonadota bacterium
CGAGCCGCTCGAGGTGGCCGAGCACCCGGTCGAAGTGGCCGGCGTTGACGTTGACCAGCTCGTCGAGGATCGCCACGCGCGTCGCGCCGTGATCGCGCGCGAGCGCGCTCAGGAGGCGCTCGAGGTGCTCGGGCCCGTGGCGGCGCTGGGTCTTCGGCGCACCTTCTTCCAATCCCGGGTTGCTGCTGCAGTGCGCGCAGCGGCACGGGCAGCCGCGCGAGGTGATCGCCGGCAGGGTCCGCCCGTCGATCGGGAACGCCCACGCCGGCCGCCCCGACGCGGCGACGACGCGAGCGCGGAAGCGATCGTGGTGCGCGAGATCGACGAGGTGCCAGGCCGGCAGCGCCAGCGCGTCGAGCTCGGGGCTCTCGCCGCGATGCACCCCGCGCGGCCTCACCCCCTCTCGCGTTAGCGCGCGCACCAGCGCCGGCACGGTGACCTCGGCCTCGTACTTCACCCAGGCGTCGGCCTCCGGATAGGCCTCGAGCAAGGTGTCGCACTCCACGTAGTGCTGCCCGCTCTGGTAGCAGTCGGCGAGCACGATCGGCGCCCCGTCATGGATGGTGCGGACGCCGCGCAGCGTCGCCGCGAGCACGTCGTCGCGGTGGGGCGGCCGGTGGAAGGGCGTGACCGCGACCACCACGAGATCCACGTCATCGACCTCGGCGATCGCGCCGAGCACCTCATCGACCGACGCCCCGAGGTGACCGCGCCCGTCCTTGCGCCAGTAGAGCGTCGAGCCCGCGAGCGCGTAGGCGTCGATCAGCCGGACCTCGTTCGTCACGTCCGGTTGCTCGCGCCCGAGCTCCCCCGCGAGCTGCACCGCGCCGAGATCCGCGAAGTACGGATAGTCGATCCAGTCGCGCGCGACGGTCACGGGCGGATGAACGACGAGGACGCGAGCCACGGCGAGAGCCTAGCGCCTTTCCGCCAGCGACGTCGCGGCGTGCGCGCTGCACCGGCTCCATGAGACCGCGCGAGACCACGCCCGCGCTGCGACTGCAACGGCGAGCGCGCTGGCGACTACTGCGACGGCGACCGCGCTGCGACTGCGATCGAGATCGCAACTGACGGCGACTGCGCTGCGACGGCGACCGTGACTACTGCGACAGCGACCGCGCTGCGACGGCGACTGCGCTGCGACTGCGCTGCGACGGCGACCGTGATCGCGACAGTGGCCGGGACAGCAGAAGAGGCGGGGCGCGGCAGCAGTTGGCTGTAGCAAAGTCGGGGACGCTTCGGAGAAAGGCGCTACGAGGCGCCGTACAGGAGGTCCCCGATGAAGCGGAAGAATACGTACAAGACGGTTGCGATCGAGAAGCTCGAGCTCGGACGCGTTCTCGCGAGCCTCGTCGGCGCTGTGACGGTGGCGATCGACGTGGCGAAGGAGGCCATTGTCGCCGGGCTGGCGGACGAGATGGGGAAGACGCACGCGCTCGTCCGGTTCTCGCACCCGCGGCAGACCGAGCTGTTCTTCGCGATGGTGGAAGGGATCCGCGAGCTCGGGAGGGCGGTGGCCGTCGCGCTCGAGCCGACGGGGACGTACTCGACCCCGTTCGTCCACCACATGCGCGCACGAGGCTTCGACGTGTTCCGGGTGGACCCTAAGGCCGCCCACGACATCGCCGCGGTCCTGGACGGCGTCTCGAGTCACCACGACGCGAAGTCGTGCACGTTGATCGCGTACCTTCATGCGCAGGGGCTCTCGAAGCCGTGGCGCGAGCAGACACCGCAGCAGCGCCAGGCGCGCGCGCTGGTGAACGAGCACGCGCTGTACTCGAAGCCGGCGCTGAAGCTGTACGGGCAGCTGGAGGCGATCAGCGCCGCCTGCTGGCCGGAGCTCAACGCGATGCTGGAGGCGCGCTCGCAGTGGTACCTGCATCTGTTGTCGGCGTACCCCGGGGCCAGTGCGGTCGCCGCCGCGGACCCGGAGGAGGTGCGAGCGTTCCTGCGGAAGGTCACGAGCGGGCTGCTCTCGTCAGAGCGCATCGAGGAGGTGCTGCGCACGTCGAAGACCACGCTCGGGGTGCCGCTGGGCGAGGCGGAGCAGGAGTATCTCCGCGCCCTCACGACGGAGCTGCTTCGGCTGCGCGCCGCCACTGCGACGGTCGACAAGAAGCTGCGCGCGTTCGTGGCGAGCGCCGATGACGAGGCGCTCGCGCGGATCGCAGCGGTCGTGGGTCCTGCTTGCGCCGTGGCGATCTATTCGGACCTCGGCGATCCGACGTCGTACGGGTCGGCGGCCGCGCTCGAGAAGGCTTGCGGGCTGAACCTTCGCGAGAAGAGCAGCGGCAAGCATCACGGGAAGCTGAGCATCACCAAGCGTGGCTCGCCGCGCGTGCGACGTTTGCTCTACATGGCCGCGCTGCGGATGCTCCTCGAGGTCCCCGCAGCGAGAGCGTGGTACGAGCGACGTGGGGCGTACCGGGCGGGGCTGAAGAAGAAGGCCGTGGTCGCGCTGATGCGGAAGATCATCCGCGCGCTCTTCCACGTCGCCCGTGGAAGCGCGTTCGACGCGGGCAAGCTCTTCGACTCACGGGTGCTCCCCGGCGACTCTCCGGCCTCCCACACCGACCCTCCCGCACCTGCTCCGGCGAAGAGAAGCCGCGCCGGTCGAACGACGAGCTCGACCTCGGCGCGATCACGACGGTCGCCACGCCTCGAGCAGAACACATCGAGCGCGCCCTGAGGGCCGCTCCTCCTTAGCTTCTTGTCGAGAACGACTCGACGGTCGACGGGTGACGCTCGCGGCATGCCAGTGCCCACGAGGCACGTAGCCAGTTTCAGCGCACCCGAGGACCCACGCGATGGACCCAACGCCCGACAAAGCCAAGCAGAGGCCGCACAGCGGACCTTCGACACATGACAGGGCCGGCCTGCCCATCCCGTGACCTCACGACCTGACAGTCGTCTTCGCGCACACCCGAGATCCCGATCGTCCGCTCCCCGGACAGGAAGGCTCGCGTGTGCCCAGAGCAGGCTCATGAAACAGAGAATTCGCTCGAAAGAGAGAGGACGCCCTTGACTACGACAAGCATGGCGTGCG
>JAEZBP010001209.1 GCA_023427125.1 Pseudomonadota bacterium
CGCAAGAGGCGTTGACGCTGGTGGGCGACGTGCGGCGCCGCGTGGTCGGCATCGTCGTCAACGCGATCGACGCGTCGCTCAAGCGCGATCCCGAGCAGCACGCGCGCTGGGACATCGACAGCATCCGGCCGCTCGCGGACCTGCTCGAGGCGGCGCAGCAGGCGGGCCGCGCGATCCTGCTGGCCAGCGATCACGGCCACGTGCCGACCGATCTCCTCGAGCGCGCCGACGCGGCGGGCGCGGAGGGCACCCGCTGGCGATCGTGGGCCGGGCCCTCGGACGTGCTCGCCGAGGGCGAGCTCAAGGTGAGCGGAGAGGGCGTGTGGGCGCCGCGCGGCAAGGAGGCCATCGTGGTGCTGACCGGCGATCGGCGGCGCTACGGCTCGATGCCGAACGCCGGTGAGCACGGCGGCGCGAGCCTCGCCGAGGTCGTCGCGCCCTGCCTGCTGATCGGCTCGGCGATGCACGCCGATCCGCACGACACCGCGCAGCGGGTGGTCGGCGCCCC
Organism: Pseudomonadota bacterium; assembly: GCA_023427125.1. Classification (GTDB taxonomy): domain Bacteria; phylum Myxococcota_A; class Polyangia; order Polyangiales; family Sandaracinaceae; genus JAEZBP01. The sequence goes on from JAEZBP010001209.1 coordinate 509, forward strand.
CGTGCCGGACTGGTGGGTCTTCCGGGTGCATAGCGGCCACGAGCTCGCCGTGCCCGCGCCGCCGAAGCGCGCAGGCAAGGCCAAGCCGAGCGACAACCAGCTCACGCTGCTCCCCGTCACCGCGGCGCCGCCCGTGAGCGCGCCGCCTCCTCCGCTCGAGCAGCACCCCCTCGCCAGCTCGGCGCTCTTCCAGTCGCTGGCCAAGCGGAGCGAGCAAGGCCCCGTCCTGCGCGCGGTGGACTTCCTCGTCGCGCGCGGCGGCGCGGCGTCGGCCGAGGCCTTCGCCGCCGCGATGGGCGAGCTCGTCTTCCGCGTCCCCGGGCTGATCTCCACGCTGCAGGGCGTGCTCAACGTCGATGGCTACCAGGTGCTGTGGCTCGACGCGGCCGCCAAGCACGTGCACCTCGACCGGGAGAAGCTCGAGCAGCAGTTCGAAGTGACGCTATGAGGCAGTGACGCTATGAGGCAGCAGCGATGAAGCCGGCGAGCCCGCTGAAGCGGCGCGAGATCATCGACGCGCTGCGGATGGGCGCGGTGCCGCGGCGGGGGCTCGAGCTCTTCGCCGTCGGCCTCGGGCGCTTCGAGAAGGCGATCGACGAGGAGCTCTCTGCCGTCGCCGCCGGCCGCGGCAAGCTCAAGGCGGTGCGCGGTGAGTACGGCACCGGCAAGACCTTCTTCGCGCGCTGGCTCGAGCATCGGGCGCGCGAGCTCGGCTTCGCCACCGCGCTCGTGCAGATCTCCGAGACCGAGACGCCGCTCCATCGGATGGAGACCGTCTATCGCCGGGCGGTCGAGTCGCTCCAGACCAAGGAGTGGAGCGACGGCGCGTTCCGCTCGCTCGTCGACAAGTGGTTCTATCAGCTCGAGGACGAGGTGCTGGGGCCCGGGCGCGTGGACGCGTCGAAGCCCGACGCGATCGCCCTGGCCGTCGGCGATCTCCTCGAGCAGCGCCTCGCGAGCGTCAGCGCGACGCAGCCCCAGTTCGCCGCCGCGCTCCGCGCCACCCACACCGCGCGGGTCAAGGGCGAGCACGCGATCGCCGAGGGCCTGGTGGCGTGGCTGATGGGGCAGCCCAACGTCGGCGCGGAGATCAAGCGCAGAGCCAAGCTCAAGGGCGAGCTCGATCACTTCGGCGCCGGCGGGTTCTTCCGCGGGCTGCTCGAGGTGCTGCGGCAGACCGGCCGCAAGGGCCTGGTGCTGGTGCTCGACGAGGTGGAGACGATCCAGCGCGTGCGCGCCGACAGCCGCGAGAAGAGCCTCAACGCGCTGCGGCAGCTCATCGACGATCTCGCCGCCGGCCACTACCCCGGCCTCTACGTGCTCATCACCGGGACGCCGCAGTTCTTCGACGGCGCGCAGGGCGTGCGGCGGCTCGCGCCCCTCGCCCAGCGCCTCTCCACGGACTTCGCCAAGGACCCGCGCTTCGACTCGGCGCGCGCCATCCAGGTGCGCCTCTCGCCCTTCTCGATCGAGCGCATGCTCGAGGTCGGGCAGAAGGTGCGCGCGCTCTACCCGAGCGAGGAGCCGGCGCGCATCGCCGCGCGCCTCGACGACGCCGCGCTCGAGGGGCTGGCGCGCGCGGTCGCCGGCAAGCTCGGCGGGCAGGTCGGGATCGCGCCGCGGATCTTCCTCAAGCGCCTGGTGGGCTTGCTCGATCAGGTGGACGAGCACCCGGACTTCGATCCGACGAAGGACTACGACCTGGTGCTCGACCCGGGCGAGCTGACCACCGAGGAGCGGTCGGCCGCCGGTCTGGCCGCGAGCATCGGCGTGGACGACATCGCGCTCGATCTCTCGCTCGATCCCTCGGACGACCCATGAGCGCCATCGAGCGCCTGAGCGGCGCGCTCCGCTACCAGATCGCCAACGCCCTGCGCTGGCCCTCGCTGCGCCCGGTTCAAGAGCAGACGATCGAGGCCGTGCTCGACGGCGACAACTGCGTCGTCCTCGCGCCGACCGCCGGCGGCAAGACCGAGGCGGCCTTCTTTCCGCTCTTGTCGCGGATGGCCGAGGAGGACTGGGCGCCGGTCTCGGTCGTGTACCTCTCGCCGATCCGCGCGCTCCTGAACAACCAGGAGGCGCGCGTCTCGGAGCTGGCCGCGTTCGTCGGCCGGCGCGCGTTCAAGTGGCACGGCGACGTCGGCGCGAGTCAGCGCACCCGCATGGTGCGCGACCCGAGCGACATCCTCCTGATCACGCCCGAGTCGATCGAGGCGATGCTCTTGAGCTCGAAGCTCCCCGCGCGTGAGCTCTTCGCGGGGCTGCGGGCGGTCGTCATCGACGAGATCCACGCGTTTGCCGGCGACGACCGCGGCGCGCATTTGAGCGCGCTGCTCGAGCGGCTGACCCGCTACAGCCAGCGCGACGTGCAGCGGATCGGCCTCTCGGCGACCGTCGGCAACCCGGCCGAGATCCTCCGCTGGGTGCAGGGCAGCTCGGAGCGCGCCGCGCGGGTCGTCGACCCCGGCGGTGCGAAGGCGCGGCCCTCGACATGGGTCGCTCCGCTCCGTGTCGGCTTCCCGACACCTGCCGAGGAAGGAGGTGTCGCAGCGCCCGGCAGGTGTCGGCCTGCCGTCACTCCGCTTCGCTCCGACATCGTCCTCGACTACGTGGCCAGCCTCCCGAACGCCGCGAAGGTCGTGCGCGCCCTGCATCCCGGAAAGAAGCGGCTCGTCTTCACCGACTCGCGCCGGGACGCCGAGGCGCTCGCCAAGCTCCTCGATGAAGAGGGCGTGCTCACCTACCTCATCCACGGCTCGCTCTCGCTGTCGGCCCGGAGGGACGCCGAGCACGCCTTCGCCGAGGGCAGCGACTGCGTGGTGGTCGCGACGAGCGCGCTCGAGCTCGGCATCGACGTCGGCGATCTCGACCACGTGCTGCAGATCGACGCGCCGCCGAGCGTCTCGAGCTTCCTCCAGCGCATGGGGCGGACCGGCCGCCGCGGAGGGCCGCCCAACTGCACGTTCCTGGTGACCCGCGAGGATCGCCTGCTGCACGCGATGGCGATCGTGCGGCTCTACCGCGAGGGCTTCGTGGAGGCCGTGCACCCGTCGCGGCGCGCGACCCACGTGCTCGCGCACCAGATCCTCTCGCTCGCCATCCAGCACGGCGGGATCGGGCGGCTCGACGTGTGGCCGTGGCTCGAGGGCGCCGCGCCCTTCGAGGCGATCACCGAGGAGGAGCGAGAGGCGCTCGTCGCGCACATGCTGGACGAAGACGTCCTCGCCGATCCCGGCGGCGGCCGCCTCTGGCTGGGCGAGCGCGGCGAGCGCCTCTACGGGCGCGCCAACTTCCGCGCGCTCTACGCCGTCTTCGAGTCGCCGCGGATGATCACCGTGCAGTACGCCAAGCAGGAGATCGGCACGGTGGACGCGAGCTTCCTCGCGTCGCTCGATGAGCCCGATCATCGCGGGAGCTTCACGCTCGGCGGGCGCGCTTGGCAGATCGTCGATGTCG
>JAEZBP010000042.1 GCA_023427125.1 Pseudomonadota bacterium
GGCGGGGGGACCGCTGCGACCGCCGGCGGCGCGGCCGCGGCGAGGGTCCTGTCGGGATCGAGTCCGATCTCGAGCATCACCATGCCGTCGGCGGTCACCGGGACGCTGCGCGACGCGTTCTGGTAGCCCGCCGCGCGCACCTCGATCACGTGCTCACCCACCGGGACGTGCTCGAGCATCAGCGGCGCGTCGCCGCGCTGCACGCCGTCGACGAAGACCCGCGCGTTCACGCCCTCGGGCACGCCCATCACCATCACGCGCACCGTGCCGGTGTCGCTGCCGCCGAAGAGCAGGTACGCCCCGCCGATGGTCACGCCGAGCACCAAGACCGCGGCGATCGCGCCGATCGCGAGCAGCTTGCCGAGCCCGCCCTCCTTCTTCTTGGCGGGGCGCGCCGGCATCTGACCCGGCCGCTCCACCTCCATCGTCTGCATGCTCCGCTGGGACGGATAGGCAGGCGGCGGCGGCGCGAACATGTCCTGGCCCTGCGCCGGCGCTTGATGTTGCGGCTGCTGCTGGGGCGGCGGCTGGAGGAGCGGCGAGTCGAGCCGGAGCGTCGCCTTGGCGTTCGGCGCGGACATCGGCATCGGCGCGGGCTGCATTGGTGCGCCCTGCATGGACGAAGAGTGCAGCGGTGCGCCGGAGGGAGCCGGGACGCCGACCGGCCGAGGGGCCGGCATGCGGGCCGCTTGCACGGGCGGCACGCTCGAGAGGCTGCCCGCCGGCGAGAGGGTCGGGCTGTCGTCGTCGATGACCTCCATCTCCTCGGCGTTGAAGAAGATCTGCGTCGCCTGCTCGGCGATCTCTTCGAAGCCGCCGCCGCCCGCCGCCTCCTGCATGGCGTCGAACGGCGAGTTGGTGATCATCGTGGCCTCGCCGCCCATCTCGTCTTCGGCGTCGTCGTCGCCGATCGACATGTTCGCGAAGTCGTCAAGCGAGGCGACCTGCTTCTGCGGCGGAGGAGGCCGGCGGGCCGCCGGGTTCTGCGGCGAGGTCGAGGAGAGGCCCGGCGCGCGCGGCTGGGGGCTCGGGACGCCGGTGCCCGGGTGGCCGATCTTCGAGAAGCTGTCGAGGCGGCCCTTCTCCTTGGCGATCTCCGGCGCGAACGGGGTGCGCATCCACGTGTTCAGCTTCGAGGTGCCGAAGGGCGGGCGCTGGAGCGCGATGAAGCGCTGCAGCGCCTCCTGCATCTCGCCGGCGGTCGACCAGCGATCGTCCGGCTCGCGCGCGAGGCCCTTCATCAGGATCTCCTCGAGCTCCTGGGGCATCTCGGGGACGCTGGTCGAGGGCGGGATCACGTCGGCGTTGCGGACCTTCTCGAGCGTCGAGAAGTCGCTCTCGCCGACGAAGAGCCGCTCGCCCGTCAGCATCTCGTGCAGGCACGTGGAGGCCGCGAAGATGTCCGAGCGGTGATCGACCGCGTTCCCGCGGACCTGCTCGGGGCTCATGTAGCCGAACTTGCCCTTGAGCACGCCGGCCTGCGTTTTCGTGTTGCGGCTCGCGGCCTTGGCGATGCCGAAGTCGATGAGCTTCACCTGGCCCTCGTACGAGACCAGGCAGTTCTGCGGGGAGACGTCGCGATGGATGATGCCCATCGGGCGGCCGTGCCGATCGCGCTTGCGGTGCGCGTAGTCGAGGCCCTCGAGCATCTTCGACGCGATCCAGGCGGCCATGACCGGCGGCATGTGCCGCCGCATCCGCCGGAAGCGGTTCATGATCTGGAGGAGGTCCTTCCCCCAGACGTACTCCATCGCGATGTAATGGGACTCGCCGATCTTCCCGAGCTCGTAGATCGGGACGATGTTCGCGTGGGTCAGGTGGCCCGCGATCTTCGCCTCGTCGATGAACATCGAGATGAAGTCGCGATCCTCGGCCATCGTCGGGAGGATCCGCTTGCAGGCGATGATCTTCTCGAAGCCCTCGATGCCGAACGACTTGGCCGTGTAGACCTCGGCCATGCCGCCGACCGCGATGCGATCGAGGAGCAAGTACTTCCCGAACGGGATGGCCCTCGGGGGTGCCTGAGGGTTCTGGCCCCCAACGGGGTCGACATGCCCCATACGATTTGAACCTCCGCGGACAGCCTGCACGACATTTGCGCAGTGATCAATCCCCTGATGGGCAGGCTGCCGCAGTTTTGTGCGTTGCTCTGCCACCTCATCCCACCTGAAATGGCGGTGCTCGGGGGCTGTGGGCCCGGGCTCGTGAGCCCCGGTGGCTGCGGTGCCTCGACTCCAGGAGACGGAAAAGCAAGAGGGGACCGGCCAAGCGGCCGATCCCCTCATGCTGGATGAGAGCGGAGGTCAGTTGATGGTGGCGGTGGTCCCGTCGAACGCGATCCCGACCGACAGGGCCTCGCACGTCTCCGGGTCGTCAGCCGAGGGCGTGATGTCCGCGAAGCCACCGAGGAGCTCGCGAACGGCCCCGCACTCGGGGTCGGTCCCGCAGAACTCCTGAACGGCCTCGATCTCGACCGCCGCCTCGATGAGGTCATCGAGGGTCACGGTGCCGCCGATCTGACCGTTGGTGAGGCCCGTCTCCGAGATGTCGAAGCGGATCTGCGGGCTCGAGATGCGCAGCTCCAGAGACATGCCCTCCAGCGTGATGTTGATGTTCAGCATCTGCGCGGTCACGCGGACGCGCCCATCATAGATGTCGCCATTGACCGCAGCGCCGAGCTCCATCGCGACGTCGTACGCCTGGCCGGCGTCCAGGACGCCGCCGGTGACCCCGAGGGTGGCGCCCGCCGGCACGGCGCCCAGGCGGATCTGCACGCTGACCGCGTCGTCATAGCGGAAGCTGTCGATCCCGCTCACCTCGAGCAGCAGCAGGAGCGAGCCGGAGGTGATCTGCTCGCGGAGCGACTCGTTGACATCGAAGTCGTCGACGACGGTTCCAACCGCGCCCAGCACCTCGATCAGTGAGTTGTCCACCCCGACCTGGTCCGGGTCCGTGGTGGAGCCGTAGTCGAGCTCCTGTTCTGCGCACGTATCTCCTTCGTAGACGTCGCCGGAGTTGAGCCCGTCGAGGTTGAAGCCCGCGGCGTTTCCGTCGCTGCCATCGGGGACCGTGAGCGCGCTGATCACGTACGTGCGCGTCTCCCCCGCGAGCTCGTCACCCACCTCGTGGGTGCGGGCCCTGTCATCGTTCGCCGGTACGGTGGTCGAGCACAGGGGCGACTCGCCCTGCGGGCAGACGAAGTCGCGCTCTGGGAAGGTGTGCCCCGGCGGGAGCGGTTCCGTGCCACCGTCGCAGCCCCAGACCGCAAGCGCCGTAATCATAATCGAAGCCAACTTTCGCGAGTTCATCCCGTCCTCCTGCTCGTACCTCGAGCCAATCCCGGGGCCCTGCCACCGGCCGAGGCGTTCTATCACGAGGCCCCGAGCCCCATCAAGGATCGATCGCCTCGACGGGCAGGTGTCTCGCGCGCACCGCGCGGTGGTGCACGCGCTTGAACCGCCGGGGCGAGCGGGTTAAGCCGTGCCGATCGTGAGCGCCTTCCGACCCGTCCCCATCACCGCGTGGTCCGCGGTCAACGCGCTCGGCCGCTCGACGGCCGAGGTGCTCGCGGCGCTCGACGCCGGGCGGAGCGGGCTCGGGCCCTCGCCGCTGCCGACGACGATGGAGACGGTGGTCGGCGCGGTGCCGGGGGAGCTCCCGCCGCTCGACTCGTTCCTCGACGAGGCGCATCGTGGCTACGACTGCCGGCTCGCGCGGATCGGGATGATGGCGTTCGCCGAGGTGCGCGAGCCGCTCGAGCGCGCCGTGCGCCGCTGGGGCGCCGAGCGGGTCGCGATCGTGCTCGGCACCAGCACCGGCGGCCTCGAGCAGACGGAGCAGGCGTTCTTCCGCTGGCTCGGCGAGGGCTCGATCCCGAGCGGCTACGACTACGAGCGGCAGCACAATTTCGCGGCGTTCGGCGAGCTCTGCGCGGCGCTCGGGGGGGTGCGCGGGCCGAGCTACGTGGTCTCCACGGCGTGCAGCTCGAGCGGGAAGGTCCTCGCGTCGGCCGAGCGCTTGATGCGCGCCGGGGTCGCCGACGCGGTGCTGGTCGGCGGCATCGACAGCCTCACCCGGATGACGCTCCAGGGCTTCCACAGCCTCGGGATCCTCTCGTCCCGATCGTGCCGGCCGTTCTCCGCCGAGCGCGACGGCATCAACATCGGCGAGGGCGCGGCGCTCCTCTTGATGGAGCGCGAGGGCGACGCGCCGGCCGCCGTGCTCGGGGTCGGCGAGTCGTCGGACGCCTATCGGATGAGCTCGCCCGAGCCGACCGGGCGCGGCGCGCGCGAGTCGATGGAGCGCGCGCTCGCGCAGGCGGGCCTCTCGAGCGTCGATCACATCAACGCGCACGGCACCGCGACCAAGCTCAACGACTCGGCCGAGGCGCTCGCGATCGAGGCGCTCTTCGCCGATCGAGTGCCGGTGAGCTCGACGAAGGGATACACCGGCCACCTGCTCGGCGCGGCCGGCGCGACCGAGGTCGTCTTCGCGATTCACGCGGTGATGTCGGGGCGGATGCCGGCGACGCTCGGCTGCGATCCGCTCGACCCTTCGATGACGCTGAAGGTCGTGCGCGAGCCGATCACGGCGCCGGTCGGGACGGTGCTGAGCAACTCCTTCGCGTTCGGTGGGAGCAACGTGAGCGTCTTGATCGGATCGCGCCAGATCGGATCGCGCCAGTGAAGCCGATCTACGTGAGGGGCGTGGGCCTCTGGTCTCTCGGGTACGCGAGCGCGGCGGCCTTCCGCCTCGGCGAGCCGGATCCTCAGGTCGAGCGGCCGCGCTGCGCCCTCGTCGACGCGCGGCTCAAGCGCGGCTCGAGCCGCTTCGCGAACATGCTCGGCGAGGTGGTGGAGCAGGCCGCGACGAGCGCGGGGCTCGATGTGCGCGCCGTGCCGACGTTCTACGGCTCGAGCCTCGGCGAGATCGAGACGATGGTGGTGCTCCTGCGCATGCTCTACGAGGAGGAGGGCAAGCTGAGCCCGAACCGCTTCAAGAACAGCGTGCACAACGCGGCGAGCGGGCTCATGTCGATCGCCACCGCGAACACCGCGTTCTCGACCGCGGTCGCGGGCGGCGAGCGGACGTTCGAGATGACGCTGCTCGAGGCGTGGGCCTACGCGGATGTCGAGGGTGGGAGCGTGATCGTGGCGGTGGGCGACGACTCGCCGCCGGTCCCGCTCGACTCGCTGGGCACCTACGGTCCGCTCGCGGTCGGTCTCGCGCTCAGCGACGCGCCGGGCGGGATGCGGCTCTCGGGGCTCCGCCGGATGGACGCGCCGCTCGAGGGCCGCGTCGAGGTCGCGAAGGAGCTGGCGCCGAACTGCGCGTCGGCCGCGCTCGAGCTCGTCGACGCCGTGCTCGCGCGCCGGGCGGGGACCGTGTCGCTCGCCCCGCTCGGCCGCGCCGGGATGTGCGTCGACCTCGAGCCGGCGTAGCGAGAGCGAACGGGGCGGCCCCCCTTGCCCTGCCCTTGCCCTTGCCCCTGCCCTCGTCACCGCTGCCCCTGCCCCTCATCGCTCGCAGCTCTGGATCAGCTTCACGAGCATGCGGACCACGACCTCCGCGTGACCGACCGCCACCCCGAGCGTTGCCTCCTCCGCTTCACGGCGAACCGCGATGATGTCGAGCCACGCGGAGATCTCGATCGCCGAGCGGCGAGCCATCCTGTAGAAGCGAGCCTTCTCTCTCGGCCGAAACTCACCCGCCCCCTCGGCGATGTTTGCGACGACGGATCCGCTCGCGCGGTCGATCTGGTCACGCACGTGGCGCCGTCCGGGAGGCAAGCGAGAAGCGACACGATCGCACGCTTCGAGCAAGCGGAGGGCCCGGTGGTAGACGTCTAGCTTGTGGTGGTCGAGCGCAGTCATGCATCGCGTATCGGTGGGTCGCCGCATCGGTTGCGCGCGGAAGGGCAGGGGCAAGGGCAGGGGCAGGGGCAGGTTGCGCCCGCTTGCGCGGGGCGGGGGATTTGTGTACGCCCGCGGCCCGATGAAGGAGACGCGCGCGCTGATCACTGGGGCGAGCCGCGGGATCGGCGCGGCGATCGCGCGGGCCCTCGCGGCGGCGGGGCATCCGGTGATCCTCAACTACCGGAGCCGCGACGAGGCGGCGCTCGCCGTGAAGGAGGAGATCGAGAAGGGCGGCGGCGAGGCGGCGCTCTGTCGCTTCGACGTGGCGGACGGCGCGGCCGCCGATGAGGCCATCGCGCGCCTGCTCGCCGAGGATCCGCGGCCGATCGGCGTGGTCGTGAACAACGCGGGGGTCGCCGAGGACACGAACTTCCCGAGCATGACGCGCGAGCAGTGGCAGCGGGTGACGCGCACCACGCTCGACGGCTTCTACAACGTGACCCAGCCGCTCACGATGCCGATGGTGCGGCAGCGCTGGGGGCGCATCGTCAACATCACCAGCGTGAGCGGGGTGATCGGCAACCGCGGGCAGGTGAACTACTCGGCCGCGAAGGCCGGGCTGATCGGCGCGACCAAGGCGCTCTCGCTCGAGCTGGCGAAGCGGCACATCACCGTCAACGCGGTGGCGCCCGGCCCGGTCGAGACCGAGATGCTCGAGGGCGCGCCGATGGAGCACATCCTCAAGGCGATCCCGATGCGCCGGACCGGCACGCCCGAGGAGGTCGCGGCGGTCGTCGCGTTCCTCGTGAGCGACGCGGCGAGCTACATCACCGGCCAGGTCATCGGGGTGAACGGCGGCCTTGGTTAGATGATCCAGCGCAACTCATCGCTGCCCCGCTCGAGCTGAGCCATGCGGCGGGTCGTGATCACGGGGGTCGGCCTCACCACGCCGATCGGCTGCTCGCTCGACGCCGTCTCGCGCGCGCTGCGCGAGGACGTGAGCGGCGTCCGCTACCAGCAGAGCTGGGACGGCATCGGCGGGCTGAGCACGCGCCTCGGCGGGGAGGTCGAGGTTCGGTTGGCCGGCACCGACCGCAAGAAGATCCGCGCGATGGGCCGGGTCGCGCGCCTCGCGCTCACCGCCACCGAGGGCGCGATCGCCGACGCGGGCCTGAAGGCCGAGGACGTGATGAACGCGCGCACCGGGCTCGCGTACGGCTCGACCCACGGCAGCTCGAGCGCCTACGTGGACTTCGCGGGGCCGCTGCTCGCGCGGATGAGCTTCGAGGGGCTCCCGACCACGAGCTACCTGAAGTTCATGACACACACCTGCGCGGCCAACCTCGCGCAGTACTACGGGATCACCGGGCGGGTGGTCAGCACCTGCGCGGCGTGCGTGAGCGGGAGCCAGGCCGTCGGGGCCGGGCTCGAGGCGATCCGCGCCGGCAAGGCCGACGTGATGATCTGCGGCGGCGCGGACGAGCTGCACTGGACGCACGCGGGCGTCTTCGACGTGATGTACGCGACCTCGACCAAGAACGATCGCCCCTCGCAGACGCCGCGGCCCTTCGACGTGGCGCGCGATGGGCTCGTGGTGGCGGAGGGCGCGGGCACGGTGATCCTCGAGGAGTACGAGCGCGCGCGCGGCCGCGGCGCCGCCATCCACGCGGAGGTGATCGGCTACGGGACGAGCTGCGACGGAACGCACGTGACCAACCCCTCCGCCGAGGGGATGGCCGCCGCGATCCGGAGCGGGCTCGAGGACGCGGGCGTCTCGGCTTCGCAGATCGACTACGTGAACGCGCACGCGACGGCGACCGAGGTCGGCGATCTCGCGGAGAGCCGCGCGATGCACGCGGTCTTCGGCGATCGGACGCCGGTCAGCTCGCTCAAGGGCTTCATGGGCCACACCCTCGGCGCGTGCGGCGCGATCGAGGTCGGCCTCTGTGTGGCGATGATGCGCGATGGCTTCCTCGCGCCGACGAAGAACCTCGAGGCCGTCGACCCGCGCTGCGCTCCGCTCGATCACGTGATCGGCAGCGCGCGCGACGCGCGGCCGAGCGTGGTGATGAGCAACAACTTCGCGTTCGGCGGGATCAACACCTCGCTGGTCCTCGCGCTGGTCGGCGCTGCGCGCTGAGCCTATACAGGCGGCCCCACACCTCATCATCATGCAGTACGACGTCATCGTGATCGGCGGCGGCCCGAGCGGGTCGACCTCGGCGAACCTGCTGGCCCAAGGCGGCGCGCGCGTGCTCGTCCTCGAGCGCGAGCGCTTCCCGCGCTTCCACATCGGCGAGTCGCTCCTGCCGGCCGACCTCGAGGTCTTCGAGCGGCTCGGGGTCTCGTTCGAGGGGCACCCCCGGCACCTGCTGAAGCAGGGCGCGGAGATGTACATCGAGGCCGAGGGGCTCCACACGGTCTATCCGTTCCAGGACTCGCTCGAGGGCACGCGCCAGTACGCCTTCCAGGTCGAGCGGGCGGCCTTCGACACCGATCTGCTGCGCCGCGCGGAGGCGCTCGGCGCCGAGGTGCACGAGGGCGAGCGGGTGGTCGACGTCGAGCTCGGCGCGGACGCGGTGGCGGTGATCACGGACGCCGGGCGCTACGAGGCGCGCTACCTGATCGACGCCAGCGGGCAGGACTCGTTCTTCGCCCGGCGCAACGGGACGCGGCGCAAGATCGACGAGTTCGGGCTGGCCGGCGTCTTCAAGCACTTCGAGGACCTCAAGCCCGAGGTCGCCGAGGAGCTGGCGAGCACCGGGAACATCAAGATCCTCTTCGTCGACGAGGGCTGGTGCTGGGCGATCCCGCTCGGGAGCGGGCGCCTCAGCGTGGGGTTCGTCACGCGCCGCAAGGGCATCACGAAGGCGTGGATCGACGAGGAGATCGCGAAGAGCCCGGTGCTCAGCCGGCTCGTCGACGGAGCGCGCTGCGAGCTGCCCGCGACGCTGATCAGCTCCTTCAGCTTCCACAACGAGCGGCCCCACGGGCCGCGCTGGGTGTGCGTCGGAGACGCCGCGTGCTTCCTCGATCCGGTGTTCTCGTCGGGGGTGTCCTTCGGGATGCTCTGCGCGGCGCACGCGGTGGACGCGCTCCTGCCGGCGCTCGCCGCCGGGACGGAGGGCGAGCCTCACCTCATGGCCGAGCACACCGCGCACATGACGCACGGCTACACGATCTTCGCGACGCTGATCCTCTCGCTCTACCAGCGGCGGCTCCTGCCGAGGCTCTTCTTCACCGAGTCGCAGGACTCCGAGCTCCGCAAGGGGCTGACCACGGTGCTGGCCGGCGATGTCTGGCGGGACGACAACCCCTTCCAGAACATGCTCGCGACCTCCGGCCGGCGCCGCTACGAGCTCCGCGTCCTGGCGCCCGAGTAGAAGGGCTTCGGCTTGCCTCCGGCCCGCGACGTGGAAACAATCCCGCGCCACCGCAGCGTGTGTTACGGCAGTGTGGACGGACGGTCACAGGCCGGCCGTGCAGTGAGCGGCGCCCTCCCGAGGGTTGCTGTGTGGAACGAAACCTGATGGGCAGCGAAGCATGAGCAGGAACGAGCTGGAGCAGGAGCTTAAGGAGCTTATCGTCGACGCGCTGATGCTCGAGGACGTCGAGGCGTCCGAGATCGACAGCGACGAGCCGCTCTTCGTCGAGGGGCTGGGGCTCGACTCGATCGACGCGCTCGAGCTCGCGATGGCCATCGACAAGAAGTACGGCGTGCGGATCAAGGCCGACGACGAGCAGAACCGGCGGATCTTCACGAACGTGAAGAGCCTGGCCGACTACGTGGGCCAGCACGCATAAGCGAGCCGCTCCTGGCGCGAGGGCGTTCAGGTGCTCGTGGAGCACGGCTTCCCAGGCGACGCTGATCGGGGCTTACGTCCGCACTCGGCCTCGTTACGTACGTCGAGTACGCGCCTCGACACTCGCTTGCGGGCGCACTCCCGCTGAGCGCCGCCTGGAAAGCCGCATGATCGACGGCCTGAACAAGTACCCTGGCGCGAGCGCCGTGAAGATCGCCTCTACCGTCCTGACCGCGGTGCTGGTCGTGCTCTATCCGATCGCGATCTGGATCGGGCTCACCCACCTCGGCCCGCGGGTGCTCGGGCTCTTCCTGGTCGCGCTCCTGGTCCCGGTCGCGCTCTTCCGCTTCCGGCGCGCCTCGCGCGAGGATCTCGGCGCCGCGCTGCGGGTCCCGCTGGCGATCCTCACGGTGGTCGCGCTCTCGGTGGTCTTCGACGATCCGCGCTTCGTGCTCGCGATGCCGGTGCTGATCAACCTGGTCCTGCTCGCGACGTTCGCGTCGTCGCTCGTCGCCGAGCGCACGATCGTCGAGCGCTTCGCGCGGATCCACCGAGCGCGGCTCGAGGGCACCGAGGACGTCACGCTCTCGGCCGCGCAGATCGCCCACTGCCGGCAGGCCACCTGGGCCTGGTGCGTGTTCTTCCTGCTCAACGCGGCGGTGGCGGGGGTGCTCGCGCTCCGCGCCCCGATGATCTGGTGGGCCGCCTACACGAGCGGGATCGCCTACGCGCTGATGGGCTTGCTCTTCGCCGCGGAGTGGGTGGTCCGCCAGTACCGGTTCCGGCATTACGGGACCGGGCTGCACGATCGCTTGCTCTCGCGCATCCTTCCGCCTCACGAGCCGCCGTCGTGACCGACCTCCGTACAGATCTCCGGCTCCTCGCGCGGCACCGGGGTGACTCGCCGGTGGCGTGGGAGAGCGGCCGCACGACCACCGCGGCGGAGCTCTGCGCGCACGTCGCGGGCTTCCGCGAGCTGCTCCCGGTGGCCGCGCCGGGCGAGGAGATCGTCGTCATCTGTCGGGATCGCTATCGCTTCGCGGTGGCGATCCTCGCGGCGTGGCAGCGCGGCTTCTCGGTGGCGCTCCCGCCGAACCCGCAGCCCGAGACGATGCGGATCATGCGCGAGCGCCCGAACGTGCGGACCGTGGTGCACGACGTCGACGGCGGGCTCGGGATCGACGTGCGCGACACGAGGGTGGTGAGCGCCGCGCGCGAGCGGGTGGGCCTCGAGCCCTTCGCGCCGCTGCCGGCGCTGGCGCCGGAGACGAAGCTCGCGACGATCTACACGTCGGGGAGCACCGGCGCGCACACCGCCTGTCCGAAGACCGCCGCGCAGCTCCTCGGCGAGGCCTCCGTGCTGGTCGACGCGTTCTCGCTGCCGGTCGGCGCGCGGATCTTGGCGATGGTGCCGCCGCACCACATCTACGGGCTCCTCTTCGGCGTGCTGGTGCCGCTCGCGAGCGGCGGCGCGCTCTACCGGCACACGCCCCTGATGGCGCCCGAGGTGGCGCGGGTCGCCAAAGGCGCCAGCGTGCTCGTCACGGTGCCGGCGCACCTGCGCGCGCTCTGCCTCGCGGCCGACGAGCAGCCCAAGGTCGCGCGGGTGTTCTCGAGCGGTGCGCCGCTCGCGCCGGAGGTCGCGGTGGAGGCGCGGGCCCGCTTCGGCTGGACGATCACCGAGGTCTTCGGCTCGAGCGAGACCGGCGGGATCGGCTCCCGCGAGAGCGGCGGCGAGGGCCCTTGGACGCCGCTGCCCGGCGTCGAGGTGAGGGCCGGGGAGGGCGGCGCGATCGAGGTGCGCTCGCCGTTCTTGCACCCGGACGCGCCGCGGCCCTACGTGGGCGCCGATCGCGTGTCGGTCTCGGACGAGGGGCGCTTCGTGCACCTCGGGCGCACCGACGGAGTGCTCAAGATCGGCGGCGTGCGCGTCTCGCTCGCGGAGATCGAGCGCCGGCTCCTCGGCATCGACGGGGTGCGCGACGCGGCGGTGATGGCGGTGAGCGTGCCGAGCGGGCGCGGCCACGAGCTCTGGGCCGCGGTGGTGGCGCCGTCGCTCGACGCTGCGGCCATCAAGCAGGCGCTCCGCGAGTGGCTCGCGCCGATCGCGATGCCCCGCCGGCTGCGGATCGTGGAGGCGCTCCCGCGCGAGCCGAACGGGAAGCTCCCGCGGCGCGCGCTCGAGCAGCTCTTCGAGAAGAAGCGATGACCTTTCGGCCCTGCGTGCTCGTGCCCACCTACGACAACCCGGCGACGATCCGGAGCGTGGTCTTGCGGGCGCGCGAGCGGCTCCCCGAGGTCGTCGTGGTGGACGACGGAAGCGGCCCCGAGGGGCGCGCGGCGTGCGAGGCGCTCCGAGCGGAGGGGCTCGCGCACGTGGTCCATCGCGAGCGGAACGGCGGCAAGGGAGCGGCGGTCAAGACCGGGTTCGCCGAGGCGTTTCGCTTGGGGTACACCCACGCCCTCCAAGTGGACGCCGACGGACAGCACGACCTCGGAGACGTGCCTCGCTTCCTCGAGGTCGCGCGCGAGAACCCCGACGCGCTGGTGCTCGGCGCCCCGCGCTTCGACGCGAGCGCGCCTCGGGCGCGGCAGATCGGCCGCCAGATCACGATCTTCTGGGTGAACTTCGAGACCGGCGGGCGGGTCATCGAGGATCCGATGTGCGGCTTCCGCGTGTACCCGCTGTCCGAGGCGGCGAAGCTCTCGGTCCGCGCCGACATGATGGACTTCGATCCCGAGGTCGCGGTGCGCCTCGTGTGGCGCGGCGTCCCGGTGATCAACCTGCCGACCAAGGTGCGCTACGTCAGCCGCGACGAGGGCGGCGTGAGCCACTTCCGATTGATCAAGGACAATTGGCTGATCAGCTGGATGCACACCCGGCTCTGCCTCGAGAAGGTCTTCGGCACGCTGATCGGGCGGCGCTACCGAGGCACGGTGCGGCAGCTCCCGGCGGGGTCATGAGCGCCGCGGCCGAGGGCACCGAGCCGTCCTGGCGGTCGAGCGCCGAGCGCGGATCGATGCTCGGCATCCGCGTCGTGCTCTTCCTGACGACCGCCTTCGGGCGCGGGCCGGCGCGGCTCTTCGTGCGGGTCCTCGCGTTCTACTACACGCTCTTCGCGGGCTCCGCGCGGCGGGCGACCTCGATCTACCTCGAGCGCCTCGGCGAGCCGGCCACGTTCGCTCGCGCGTACCGGCAGGTGCTCCGCTTCGCGCAGGTCACGCTCGACGCGCTCTTCTTGGTGCAAGGCAAGACGGCGCCCTTCCGCTTCACGCGGACGGGCCACCATCACCTCGCCGAGCTCAAGGCGAGCGGCTCGGGCGCGATCCTCCTCGGCGCCCACCTCGGGAGCTTCTACGCGATGCGCTCGCAGAGCGGGGCCGAGGAGCTGCCGCTCTACGCGGTCGTCTACACGAAGCACGCGCAGCGCATCAACGCGGTGCTCGAGGAGATCGCGCCCGAGTCGAACGCGCGCCTCCTGCAGATGGGCGAGGGCGTCGACTTCATGCTGAGGATCCGAGAGCTCGTCGAGCAGGGCGCGCTCATCGCGATCCTCGCCGATCGGGTGGGCAGCGACGATCGGGCGGCGGAGGTCGACTTCCTCGGCGCGAAGGCGCGCTTCCCGACGGGGCCCTATCTGCTCGCGGCGACGCTGAAGTGCCCGGTCTATCTCACGTTCGGCCTCTACCGCGATCCGGACCTCTATGAGCTCTTCTGCGAGCCCTTCGCGGAGCGCGTCGAGCTCCCGCGCAAGGATCGGCAGGGGGCGCTCGAGCGCTACGCGCAGGAGTACGCCACGAGGCTCGAGGGCTACTGCCGGCGCGCGCCGGACAACTGGTTCAACTTCTACGAATTCTGGGCGAAATGAGCGCTGATGTGATCGAGATCGGGCAGCGGCCGCTGTCCATCGAGGACGTGGTGGCGCTCGCGCTCGGCGAGGTGCGGCCCGCGATCGACGCCGATCCCGCGCTCCGCGCGCGCATCGACGCGACGGTGCGGGTGGTGCGCGAGGCGGTCGCGAGCGGGCGCGCGATCTATGGCATCACGACGGGCTTCGGCGCGTCGGCGGAGTTCGCGGTGAGCGGCGAGGTCGCCTCGCAGATGCCTCTCAACCTGCTGCGCTATCACGGCTGCGGGACCGGCCGGGTGCTCGGCGAGGTGGAGGCGGCGGCGGTGATGGCGGTGCGCCTCGCGTCGCTCGCGCGCGGCTACTCCGCGGTGCGCCTCGAGGTGCTCGAGCGGATGTGCGCGCTGCTGAGCGAGCGCGTGCTGCCGTGCATCCCGGAGGAGGGCTCGGTCGGCGCGAGCGGCGATCTGACGCCGCTCTCGTACATCGCGGCGCTCTTGGTCGGCGAGCGCGAGGCCTGGGTGGGTGGCGAGGTGGTGAGCGCGCGGGACGCGCTGCGAGCGCGGGAGCTCGCGCCGCTCGCGCTCGCGCCCAAGGAGAGCCTGGCGATCATGAACGGCACGAGCGTGATGACCGCGCTCGGCTGCCTCGCGTGGGATCGGGCCCGGCGGCTCGCGCGCTTCGCGGCGGCGCTCACCGCGATGACCTCCGACGTGCTCTTCGGCGTGCCGGGGCACTTCGACGACCGGATCTTCGCGCTCAAGCCGCACCCCGGGCAGCGCACCTCTGCGCGGTGGATCCGCGAGGGGATCCTCGAGCGCGATCCGCGCGATCCCGAGCAGGCGGCGCCGCGGCTCTCGTACTCGTGGGGCGAGGGCGAGGGAGGGGTCGCGCGCGGCCCGCGGATCCAGGACCGCTACTCGATCCGCTGCGCGCCTCACGTGATCGGCGTCTTGGTCGACGCGCTGCCCTGGATGAGGGCGACGCTCGAGACCGAGCTCAACGGCGTGAGCGACAACCCCCTCTTCGATCCCGAGACCGGCGAGGCGCTCCACGGCGGCAACTTCTACGGCGGCCACGCCTGCTTCGTGACCGACTCGCTGAAGAACGCGATCGCGAACGTCGCCGATCTGATGGACCGGCAGCTCGTCCTGCTGAACAACCCGCTGACCAACGAGGGGCTGCCCGCCAACCTCGTCGCGCGGCAGGGCAGCGATCGCGCGACCCACCACGGCTTCAAGGCGATGGAGATCAGCGCGTCGGCGCTGACCGCCGAGGCGCTCAAGCTGACGATGCCGGCGAGCGTGTTCTCGCGCAGCACCGAGAGCCACAACCAGGACAAGGTCTCGATGGGGACGATCAGCGCGCGCGAGTGCCTGCGCATCGTGGAGCTCACCGAGACGGTGGCGGTGATCCACCTGCTCGCGCTCGCGCAGGCGGTCGATCTCCGATCGCCGGATCGCTGCCATCCGGCGAGCCGCGCGCTGCGCGACGCGGTGCGCGAGGACGTGCCGATCAACGACGCCGATCGGCGCATGGACCAGGACATCGAGCGCACGCTCGCGCGCTACCGCGCCGGCGCGCTGCCGATCGGGAGCGACGCGATCGGGGAAGGCGACTACCCGTGACGACGATCCCGCGCGGCAAGGTCCCCGAGGGCGCGGCGGTGGTGGAGGGCGAGGTGCCCTTCCACGACGTCGACCCGCTCCACATCGTGTGGCACGGCCACTACTTCAAGTACTTCGAGCTCGCGCGGACGGCGCTCTTCCGCCGCCACCGCATCGACGGGCCGGACATGCTCGCGCTGGGCTATCGGCTCGTGATCGCGCACAGCGAGTGCCGGCACGTCTCGGCGCTGCGCTACGGCGATCGCTACCGGGTGAGCGCGTGGTTCCTCGACACCGCGCAGCGCATCCACGTGGCCTACGAGGTGTGGAACACGACCGAGGGCAAGCGGGCCGCGCGGGCCCGCACGGCGCTGGTCACGACCGATCCGGCCGGCGAGCTGCTCCTCGAGACGCCGGCGATCATGCAGGAGCGAATCCGGGAGGGCGCTCGTGCGTCGTAGCGCCGTGCACGCCGTCAAGCTCCTCTTGGTCGCGCTGATCGCGCTGAGCATTCCGGGCGCCTTCGCTCGGCCCGCGAGCGCGCAGGACGCGCCGCCGCCCACGCTGGAGGGGCTGCTCGAGCGCTTCGCCTCTTCGCCCGGGTTCGAGGCGCGCTTCGTCGAGGAGAAGCGGATCGCGCTGCTCGCGGTGCCGGTGCGGAGCGAGGGGCAGATCTACTTCGCGCCGCCGGGGCGGCTGATGCGTCGGGTGACGCGGCCCGATCCGTCGGCGGCGTTGATCGCGGAGGGGCGGCTGCGGATGCGGCAGGGCGATCGGATCGAGGAGCTGACGATCGACGACAACCCGGTGCTGCGAGGGTTCATCGACAGCTTCCGCGCGGTGCTCGCGGGGGATCGCGCGGCGCTCGCGCGCTTCTACGACGCGACGTACACGCCGAGCGCGGAGGGCTGGACGCTGGTGCTGCGGCCGCGCGGCGGGGCGCTCGCTCGTTTCCTCCGGGAGATCTGGCTGCGCGGCGACGGGGTGGTGATCCGGGAGATGCGGATGACGGAGGTCAACGGGGACGAGACGCGGACGACGTTCAGCGAGGTGGACACGCGGCGGCGCTTCTCGGCGGCGGAGGCGCGGGCGATCTTTCGCGTGGACTGATCGGGCTCTCGCTTCCCGTTTCCCGCTTCTCGCTTTCGCTTCTCTTCGCTTCGCTTCGCTTCGCGTGAGGGCCGGGGCCTCGCCTTCGGCTCGGCTCCCGGCTTCGGCCGCTCCGAATCGGGC
>JAEZBP010000095.1 GCA_023427125.1 Pseudomonadota bacterium
TCTTTGCGGTAGTTCTTCCTTCCTCAGGCGAGCGGCCGTACGAAGCTTGCGCGCTCTTGCTCGACCTCGGCGCGGGCGAAGCACTCCTCGACGTGATCGTTGACGATCCCCATCGCCTGCATGAACGCGTAGGCGGTGGTGGGGCCGAAGAAGCGGAAGCCTCGCTTCTTCAGGTCCTTGGCCATCCGGGTCGAGGTGGGGCTCGTCGGCATCGCGACCAGGGCCTCGCGGGTCAGGCGCGCGGGGCGCTCGGTGATCGGCGGCTCGAAGCGCCAGAAGTATCGGGCGAGCGACCCCTCCTGCTCGACGAGCTCGCAGGCGCGCTGTGCGTTGTGGATCGAGGCCTCGATCTTCCCGCGGTGGCGCACGATCGAGGCGTCGGCCAAGAGGCGCTCGACGTCGCGCGGGCCGAAGCGCGCGACCTCCTCGAAGTCGAAGCCGGCGAACGCGCGCCGGAAGGCCTCGCGCTTCCTCAAGATCGTCAGCCAGCTCAGCCCCGACTGGAAGCCCTCCAGACACAGCTTCTCGAAGAGGCGCCGATCGTCCTTCACCGGCCGGCCCCACTCGTCGTCGTGGTACGCGAGGTAGAGCGCGTCCTCGCCCGGCCACCAGCAGCGCTGCATGCGCGCTCTCTAGCGTGCCGGCCGAGCGCGCACCATGCTCCCGGCCCCCGTGAGCTACCTCGGCACCTCCCCGCTCGGCACCTCTCCGATCGCCTTCGCCCACCGCGGCGGGGCCGCGCTCTGGCCGGAGAACACGCTCGCGGCGTTCGAGGGCGCGCTCTCGCTCGGCTACCGCTACATCGAGACCGACGTCCACATCACGAAGGACGGGCGCATCGTCTGCTTCCACGACGAGACGCTCGATCGAACCACGCGCGGCGAGGGGCCGCTCGCCGCGCTCACGCTCGAGGAGCTGCGCGAGCTCGACGCGGGCTACGGCTTCATGAAGGACGGCGAGCACCCCTTCCGCGGCAAGGGCCTCAAGGTGCCGACGCTCGAGGAGGCGCTCGCGCTCGATCCGGGGCTGCACCTCAACCTCGAGATCAAGCCGCACCACGCGAAGATGGAGCGCGCGCTCTGGGAGGAGCTCGATCGGCTCGACGCGCACGATCGCGTGCTCGTCGCCGCCGCTCACGATCGGTGCGTGCACCGCTTCCGCGCGCTGCGCCCGCGCGCGTCGATGCCGACCTCGCCGGGGATCCGCGGCGTCTTGCGCTTCTGGTTCGGCGTGCGGACGGGGCTCGTGCGCTACGATCGCTACGCGTTCCAGGCGCTGCAGGTGCCCCCGACTTACCGCGGCCTCACCGTCGTCGATCGCGCGTTCGTCGACGCGGCCCACCGGCACGGCGTGCACGTGCACGTGTGGACCATCGACGACCCGCTCGAGATGGAGCGCCTCCTCGATCTCGGCGTCGACGGCGTGATGACCGATCGCCCCGACGTCCTGAAGGACGTGATGCAGGCGCGCGGGCAGTGGCAGCCCTGACGGCTCGTGATATTTCTGCGCCCGCATGAGCCTGCCGATGATCGGCGCGAAGCGCGCCCAAGGCGAGAGCGAGCCCGAGACCCCCTATCGCACTCACCGCCGCTTCGATCGCGCGGCGCGGCTCTTCACCGAGCCCGGCCTCCATCGGCTCATGGCCTCGCGCGTCGTCGTCTTCGGCATGGGCGGGGTCGGCTCGTTCGCGGCCGAGTCGCTGGCGCGGAGCGGCGTCGGTGAGCTCGTCCTCGTCGACTTCGACGACGTCTGCGTGACCAACGCCAACCGCCAGCTCCACGCCCTGCGCGGCAACATCGGCAAGAAGAAGGTCGAGGTGATGGCCGAGCGCCTGCGCGCGATCCACCCCACCTCGACCGTCACGCCGATCGCTCGCTTCTACGACGCGAGCTCGAGCGACGAGCTGCTCGAGGGGCCGATCGATCACGTGGTCGACGCGATCGACAACATGACGGCCAAGGCGCACCTCCTCGCCACCTGCCTCGCGCGCAAGATCCCGATCGTCTCGTCGATGGGCGCCGCCGCGCGGCTCGATCCGACGCGCATTCGCGTGGCGGACCTCGCCGAGACGGAGCGCGATCCCTTCGCGCGCGCGCTGCGCAAGATGCTCCGCAAGTCGCACGACCTCGTGATCGAGCGCGATCGACCGCTCGGCGTGCCCGCCGTCTACAGCGAGGAGGAGCCGCTCGAGCCGGCGCCGGTGAGCTACGACGAGGGCAAGGGTTTCGTCTGCGTGTGCCCGAACAAAGACAACGGCCTGCACTCCTGCGAGCGCCGCTCGCGCATCGACGGCTCGGCCTCGTTCGTCACCGGCGCGTTCGGGCTCGCGGCCGCCAGCGTGGTCGTGCGCGCGCTCGTCTCCCGCTGAGTGCGGAGGACCGTCCGGCGACACGCCGCTCCTCCGTTCGTCCGCAGCGCCCTTCGACTCCTGAGCCTGGCCGCTGGGGCAGCCTGCGGCTGCGCGCTCAGGGCGAACGGGTGAGAGAGCAGAGCGCGCGCGCTTCGACTGCGCTCCGCGCGAGATCGAGGGAGGCCGTTGGCGGAGCCACCGAATGCGGGCGCGACCTGTTCGCAGCGCCTTCGCAGTGCCATGCTGAGCGCGTGGACGCGCGGGTCAGACCGGCGGAGGTGGGCGACGCGGACGCGCTCGCGCGCGTGCACATCGAGAGCTGGCGGCGCAGCTACCGCGGCATGCTGCCCGAGTCGTTCCTCTCGTCACTGCGGCACGAGCGGCTCGCGGCGAGCTTCTGGCGGCGCCTCGCGACCGACGAGGTCGACGAGTGCATCCGCGTGCTCGAGGTCGACGGGCGCGTCGGCGGCTTCGTGAGCTTCGGCCCGCATCAGGGCGACGCCTCGTGGCTCGGCTACGCGGGCGAGGTCTACATGCTCTACCTCCTGCCCGAGCTGACCGGCAGCGGGCACGGCCGCGCGCTCCTGCGCCGCGCGTTCGAGGAGCTGGCGCGCTGCCGCTGCCACTGGGTGGTCGTGTGGGTGCTGGCGAAGAACCAGCGCGCGCGCCGCTTCTACGAGCGCGAGGGCATGCGGCTCGACGGCGCGCGGCGCTTCGACGCGTTCGACGAGCGCGCGGTGCCGGTGGTGCGCTACGCGAAGGCCCTCAACCCGGTCTTCGACTTCGGCGAGCTCGCGCCCATCGAGCGGCGCTGAGTTGGCTGTGCGCGCGCTTCGCGAGCGCGCTGAGTTGGCTGTGCGCGCGCTTCGCGAGCGCGCGGGCCGAGCTACGCGGCCCTTCCGTCCGATCGGCGCTTCCCGTCCCCGGTGTCCGGCACGCGGGGAGCCGCTCCGCTCGGCACTCCCAGGGAGGGTTGATTCACGGTCTCTGAGTTTGCTGGCGCGCGCCTTCGCGCGTGCGGCCGAGCTGCGCGGCCCCGCCGACCGGAGAGGGCTTGCTCGGCGTGGCTCGAGCGAGGTGATCTTCTGCGACCGCGTTTCTTTCGAGTGGGGCCGCGCCCTCGCGATCGCACGGCCGGGTCGGGGCATCCCCGGCGAGGCGCGAAAGGTGCGCGTGGTAGCGTTCCCCTGCTATCGAGGGGCTTCGAGAGGGACCTCATGCAGAGGAACATCGCGATCATCGTCGCCGCGCTGGCCGCGGTCGCCGGGCTGAGCTTCGCGGCGGTCTCGACCAACGACTTCGTGCAGCACCTCGACCGCCAGGTGCACGGGCTGCACTGCTCGTTCCTGCCGGGCATCGGCGAGGCCGACACCAGCGGGGAGACCGGCTGTCACGTCACGCTGATGTCGCCGTACTCGTCGGTCGCGCGCGACGCGGTGTGGGGCGGCATCCCGATCTCGCTGCCGGCGATGGCGGTCTTCGCGTTCCTCTTCGCCTTCGCGGTGATCGCGATCGTGGTGCAGCGCCAGGGCGACCGGCGCGCGATGGGCTTTCTGGCGCTCGGGTGGCTCGTGCCGGTGATCGCGTCGGCCGTGATGGGCTACGTCTCGCTCGCGACGCTCGACGCGGCGTGCAAGCTCTGCATCGGCATCTACGCCGCGAGCGGCGTCGGCTTCGTCGCGTCGCTCGCGGCGTTCTTCCTCGCGCGCCGCGCGCCGGCGCCGCCGGCCGAGGGCGAGAGCACGCCCTCGCTCAGCTGGGGCGTGCTCGCGGCGGCGTTCGCGATCGGCGTCCTCTTCGTCGCCGTGCCGGTCGGCACCTACGCGGCGAGCGCGCCCGACTTCTCGCGCTTCGTCGGCGAGTGCGGGACGCTGCGCACGAGCGCCGATCCGGCGAGCGTGCTGATCCCGCTCGGGCCGCAGACCCGCGAGGTGCCGGTGCTCGAGGTGCTCGATCCGCTCTGCCCGGCGTGCCGCGGCTTCGAGGCGCGCTTCGCGGCGTCGAGCGTGCACGCGCAGGCCAGCCGGCGGGTGCTCCTCTTTCCGCTCGACGATCAGTGCAACTGGATGATCGATCGCGCGATCCATCCGGGCGCGTGCGCGGTCAGCGAGGCGGTGCTCTGCGCCGAGCGCGACGCCGAGGAGGTGATCGCGTGGGCCTTCGAGAACCAGGAGGCGATCACCGAGGCGGCGCGCGAGCGGCCCGAGGCGGCGGCCGCGATGGTGCGCCAGCGCTTCCCCTCGCTGGCGCGCTGCGTCGGCAGCCCGACGGTGCAGGCCCGCCTGAACCAGTCGCTGCGCTGGGCGGTGGAGAACCAGCTGCCGATCCTCACGCCGCAGGTCTACGTCGGCGAGCTGCGCCTCTGCGACGCCGACACCGACCTCGGCATGGACTACGCGCTCAGCCGCCTGGTCGATCGCTGGCGAGCGAGCCCTCGCACCCCGGCGCCGCCGCAGGCCCTCGAGGTCGCGCCGGCGATCGCCGCGCCGCCGCCTGCGCCC
>JAEZBP010000104.1 GCA_023427125.1 Pseudomonadota bacterium
CGGCGTTCGAGGAGGCGCTGCGCCGCGACCCCGGCGATCCGCGCGCCCAGATGGGCCTCGACGCGCTCGGGCGGCGCTCGCCGTGACGTCTCCGAGATCAACAGCCGATCGACGAGCCCACCTCCGCTCGGCCTGAGGCGAGTCGACGGGCGTCGCGGCCGCTCAGGACGAACGGGTAGGAGGAGGTCGCGACGACGGCGCGCGAAGCGTCCTGGAGACGACGAGGGCGACGCCGACGAGCGCGACGCCGCCCCCGCTCAGGACGCCGTAGACCATCGCGGTAGAGATGCGGTCGCTGAGCACCTGCGCGCGGGCGGAGGCCTCCACGAAGGCGACGTCGCCAAACGCCGAGATGAGCCTCGCGATCACGACCACCAGCCCAACGAGGAGCCCGCCGAGGATCGTCACGATCCCGAGCCCGAGCGTCGCCGGCTTCCCGAGCCGACGCACCTAGCGCGCGCCGGGCAGGGCGAAGGCGTAGAGGGTCCCGCCGTTCGACAGGATGAACCCGCGCCCGTCGGCGACGCTCGCCGGCGCGCTGAACCCGTGGCCGGTCTCGAAGCGGCCGAGCTCGCGCCCGCTCTCGAGCGCCAGGGTCACGAAGCCGCCCTGGCTCTCACCGACCAGGACCAGGTCACGCGCGACGATCGGCTCGGCCGGGGCGCCGCGCGGGATGCGCTTTCGCCAGACGATGCTGCGGTCGAAGCGATCGATGCAGACCACGCCGAGATCGCCCGACGAGAGCACCAAGAGCTGCGGGCCCGCCCGCTGGATGCCGATGACGCCCGTGAGCGCCTCGTCGCGCCACTCTACCGAGCCGCTCTCGAGATCGAGCGCGTAGAGGCCGCCCGCGAAGGACGCCGCGTAGACCGTGTCGCCGATCACCACCGGCGTGGTGTCCACGTCGGCGAAGCGCGGCGCGCCCTCGGCGCCCGGCTCGAGCTCGACGGAGGTGTCGCGCTCCCACAGCAGGCTTCCGTCGCTCGGGTCGAGCGCCACGATGACGCCGGCGGTGAAGCCCGTCAGGAGCTTGCCGCCCGCGAGGGTCAACCCCGCGTGGTGGCTGACGAAGAAGCCCTCGGGCGCGTCGCGCCGGTAGCGCCAGAGCGCCTCGCCGTCCTCGCGCGAGAAGGCGGTCAGCACGTCGCTGTCGCTGATCACGTAGACGGCGTCGTCGGTGAGCAGCGGCGGCTGGCTCACCGCGCCTCCCACCTCGGCCCGCCAGCGCAGCTCCCCGCTCGAGGCGGTCAGCATGTGCAGCACGCCGTCCTCGGTGGCGACGAAGAGCTGGTCCGCGTCCACGTCGAGGGCCGGCTGCGCCATGATCCCGCCGCCCGCGTCGTAGCTGTAGATGCGGGTCCCGGCGACGCTCAATGCCCATAGAGCGCCGGCGCGCGAGCCGACGTAGACGCGATCGTGCGCGGGATCGAGCGCGGCGGCGCCTCGCTCGACCGGGATGTACGCGCCCTCGTAGTCGGGCGTGAGCTGCTGCCGCCAGCGCAGCGCGACCGCGCGACCGTTGGGGTTTCGGCCCGGGCCCGAGCCGTCGATGCCTCCCATGCCGGCGTCGCCGAGGACGCCACACCCGCCCAGGGTGAGCGCAAGAAGCGCGAGGAGCGCGGCGAGAGCTCTCCCCATCGGCCGCTACTCCGCTCCGCCGCCCTGCTGCTCTCGCTGCTGCTTCTGCTGGAACTGCCGGATGAGCTCCTGGAGCTGCTCGTTCGACATCTGGCCGCCCGGCCCGCCGAGGCCCCCGAGGCCGCCGAGCGGCGACTCGTTGGCGCGGGGCGGCGGCGCCGCCGCGGGATCGAGCTCGCGAAGGCGGGTCTCCGCCTGGGCCAGCACGTACGTGAAGTCCTGCCGCTCGGCGTCGTCCTCGGCCTCGCCGAGGTCCTCCACCAGCTCGCGCAGCGTCTCGGTGGCGCGCTCCCGCTCGCCCTTCGCGATGTACATGCGCGCGCGGTGGTACTCGGCGACCGGCTGGTAGCGGCGCTCGTCGATCGCGGCGAGCCGCTCGTAGACCTGGAGGGCCTGATCCCACTGCTCCTCGGCCTCGTACGTGAAGGCGCTGCCTTCGAGCGCGCGGAGCGCGACGCTCGGGTCGCCGCCGCCCTCGCTCTCGGCGGCCTCGTACGCCTGCCTCGCCTCGGCGTGGCGGCCGAGGTCCGAGAGCGCCTTCGCCTCGCCGAGCCGCGCCCAGATGGCCGCGTCGGACGAGGGGTACTCGCTCAGCACGCGACGATAGGCCTCGAGCGCCGCCTCGGCGCGAGCCTCCTCGGTCGCGAACGTGGGGGCCGCGTCGGCGTCGGGCTCGGCGGCGTCGGGGGCCGCGTCATCGCCCTCTTCGGCCGCGACGATCTCGGCCTGCGCGATCTCGACGGCGTCAGCGAGGAGCGCGCCCGCCGCCTCGGCCTGCTGATCGGAATAGGAGCTCCACCCGAGCCAGCCGATGACGCCCAGCAAGGCCACGACGAGGGCGCCGATCACGACGTTGCGGTTCTGCGACGCCCACGAGCCGGCCTCCTGGGCCTTCTTCGCGAGCTGGCTGTCGCGAACCTGCGCGATCGGATCCGCCTCCTTCTTCTCCTTGCCCCGCTTGGCCGCCTTGCGCGCCGCCTTGGCCGCCTTGGCCGCGGCGAGCCGCGCGCCAGCGGTCAGCCCGTCCTTGTTCGTACGAGCCTTGCCGCCAGCCGACTTGGCCTTGCCGGCGCTCGAGGCGCTCGCGGCCCCGCCAGCAGCTCGCTCGGCGCCATCGGCGTCGGCCTCGCCCGCGTCGGAGTCCGCGTCATCCTCGGAGTCCGCGTCATCCTCGGAGTCGGACTCATCCTCGGAGTCGGACTCATCCTCGGAGTCGTCGTCGGAGTCGGAGCCGTCCTCGGACTCGGAGCCGTCGTCCTCGGACTCGTCCTCGGTCCCGTCGGCCCGCTCCTCCTCGGACTCGGCAGGTTCGTCGGAGGGGGTCTCTTCGTCGGTCTCGGACTTGTCGGATTGCGTGCTTGCCACGAGCGCTCTCTCCAGCGGATGAGGCCAGGCGTGATGGCCCGGCCCCGAGGGCGCCGCACTATACCGTCGCGCTTCGGCCAGTCAATCGAGGGCGCCGGGCCTATCAGGGTGCTGGTGAGCCTGCATTGCCGGGACCGATCGGTGTGGCATACCGGCCCAGTGCCTCGCGCCCTCCTCCTCGCCGTGGCGATCACCTGCGCCCTCCCGGGAGCCGCGCGCGCCTACGACCGGCAGCTCACGCTCGACGTCGCGGCGGGCTGGGGCCTCGCGCCGGTGCTCGAGGCGCCGAACAACGGCCCGGGCGGCGGGATCGGCGCGTCGATCGGCTTCGACGACGCGTGGGGCCTCGGCATCTACACCGGCTGGTTCGTGCACCCGCCCTTCAACGGCGGCGACTCGGTGCACCTCGGCGTCTTCGGCGTCGAGGGCCTCTACTACCTCGACATCCTCCAGGTCGTCCCCTTCTTCGGCCTCGGCGTCGACGTCTTGCCGACCTACGACGCGGCCACCGACGCGTGGGGCGCCGACTTCGCGGCCCACCTGCGCGTCTCGCTCGACTGGCTCGTCAGCCGCGAGGTCATCCTCGGCGTCGACGTCCGCCCCTACGTGCTCTTCACCTCGCTGAGCATCGACCCCGTCTACATCACCTTCCTCGCCCGCTTCAGCTACGTGCTCGACTATTGATTGCGCGCGCTGCGCGCGCGGGGGCCGAGCGACGCGCACTCCCGACCGATCGGCGCCACCCATCCCCGGTCTCCAGTCGACGGTGAACGCTCCGCTCGGCGTTGATGGCCGCGCTTCGCGAGCGCGCGGGCCGAGCGACGCGCCCGCACGACCGATCGGCGGCACCCGTCCCCGGTGTCCGGTCGAGGGTGAACGCTCCGCTCGGCCGTCCCGGACGCCGTGGACTCCGCTCGCTAGCGGCCAGGTGGTGGCGGTCGCGCGGGCCGAAGTGAACGCTCCGCGCGGCGTGCCC
>JAEZBP010000130.1 GCA_023427125.1 Pseudomonadota bacterium
CCCTCGTCCCACGCGTACGCGTCGGCGGTGTCGAGGAGCGTCGCGCCGGCGGCGACCGCGGCCCGGACCACCTCGCGAGCGCGCGCCGGATCCCGCGAGGGATCGGTCGAGAGCCGCATGCATCCGAAGCCCACGTAGCGCGCGCTCACCGGGTGGAGCCTAGCCCTTCGTCCCACGAGCGCCTCCTCGCCGGCCCCTCGATGACGACGGATGGGCACGCGGCGGCGCCTGGACATCGGCGGGGCGGTGTGCATCTCCTTGTCGAGTGCGGGTCGGCTCGATCGAGAAGGTGCTCGGCAGCGTCGTCGACGTCCGCTTTGCGGATGGCGACTCACCGCCGGTGCGCGCCGCGCTCTCGAGCCCCGATCACGCACAGCGCTTCGAGGTGCAGGCGCAGCTCGAGCGCGGGCTCGTCCGGGCGCTCGCGCTCCAGCCGACCACCGGGTTGGTGCGCGGCGCTTCGATCGTCTCCACCGGCGAGCCGCTGAGCATACCCGTCGGGCCTGCGCTGCTCGGGCGTGTGGTCGACTGCCTCGGCCGGCCGCTCGACGGCGGCCCGCCTGTCGGCACCGAAGAGCGGCGCGCGCTCCACCAGAAGCCGCCGCTCTTGCATCGCCACTCCACCGAGCCGGGGCGGCCGATGATCACTGGGCTCAAGGTCATCGATCTCCTCTGTCCGATGGCGCAGGGCGGCAAGACCGGGCTCTTCGGAGGCGCGGGCGTGGGCAAGACCCTCCTCTTGATGGAGCTGGTCGCCTCGGTGCTGAGCGCGCATCGCGGCTACGCGGTCTTCGCCGGAGTGGGCGAGCGGATCCGCGAAGGACACGAGCTCTGGTCGGACTTCACCCGCGCGGGGCTGATGGAGCGGACCGCGATGATCTTCGGCCAGATGGACGCTCCACCCGGCATCCGCCTCCGCACCCCGCACGCCGCGCTCGCGGTGGCCGAGCACTTCCGTGACGCGGAGCGCGCGCACGTCCTCCTGTTGATCGACAACATCTTCCGCTTCGTCCAGGCGGGCGCGGAGACCTCCGCCCTCGTGGGACGCATCCCGTCGCGCGTGGGCTATCAGCCGACGCTGGCCACCGAGGTGGCCGAGGTGCAGGAGCGCATCGCGTCGACGGTCGACGGCGAGATCACGGCGGTGCAGGCCGTGTACGTGCCCGCCGACGATCTCGATGATCCCGGCGCCGCGGCGGTCCTCGGTCACCTCGACGCGCGCGTGATCCTCTCGCGCGAGCTCGCGGCGGCGGGCCTCTACCCGGCCGTCGATCCGCTCCGCTCGCAGTCGAGGCTGCTCGATCCGCTCGTGGTGGGGCAGCGCCACTACCAGGTCGCTCAGCGCGTGCGCGGGGCGCTGGCTCGCTACCGAGAGCTGGCCGACGTCATCGCGATGCTGGGCCTCGAGGAGCTCGCGCCCGCCGATCGGCGCCTCGTCACCCGCGCGCGCCGGCTCGCGCGCTTCCTGAGCCAGCCCTTCGTCGTCGCCGAGGCGTTCACCGGGCGCTCGGGCGTGCGCGTCCCGCTCGAGGACACGCTGCGCGGCTGCGAGCGCATCCTGGAGGGTGACGCCGACGAGCTGGAGGAGGAGCAGCTCTACATGATCGGCGCGCTTCCGGAGAGCGCATGAGCGCGCTCTACCTGCGCGTGCGGACGCCGGAGGGGCTCGCGCTCGATCACGAGGTGCGCTCGATCCGCGTCGAGGATCGCGACGGCTGGATCGGTATCCTGCCGAACCGCCGCGATCTCCTCGCGGTGCTGCCCGCTGGTCTCGTGCTCTTCGCCGACGACGAGGGCGAGGGCTACGTGGCGATCTCCGGCGGGCTGCTCGAGCTGACCCACAACGACTGCCGAATCAGCGCGCGCGTCGCCCGGGTCGCTCGCGATCCGAGCGCGGCCGCCGAAGCGCTCGACGTGCTCCTGCGGGAGCGGCGCGAGCGCTCGGAGCGCCGCCGCGAGGTGCTGGACCAGCTCGAGCGCGAGGCGCTGCGCAGGGTCGCACACGTGGCGCGGGAGGGCACGTGAGCGAGGACGAGCGGACGTCGGACATCGTGCGCCGGAAGGCCGCGCGCATCGAGCGCGGGCGCAAGAGCAAGCCCACCTGGCGCTACCTCGCGCACGTGAGCGTCCTGGGGTGGATGTTCGCGCTCCCCCTGCTCGCGCTAACCTACGCGGGGCACCTCATCGCGCTGCGGCTCGGGCAGCTCTGGCCCGCCGTCCTCGGCCTCGTGCTCGGCCTGGCGCTCGGCGGATATCTCGTGTGGCGCCAGCTGAGCCGCGATCTCGAGGACGAGGGCGAGCCCTGACGCGGGCGCTCCGAGATGCTACCTGACGCCTTGATGACGGCTCTCCACATCCTGGTGGGGACGGCGCTCGGTGCGCTCGGCGCCGTCGCGCACCTCGCCATTACCCGCTGGCGCGCGCATGCGCTCGTCCGCGGCCGCGCGCTCTTGGTCTGGGCGACCTTCCCGCTCGGCCTGCTCGCGCTTGGGGCCGCGCTGATCGGCGCCGCATGGATCGCCGACGTGGCCGCCTGGTCGTTCGTGGTCGGCGTCTTCGCGGCGCGGTGGCTCGTCCTGGCGAGAGCGCGGAGGGAGGCGTGAATCCGTCGATCATGCCGCGCGTCGTGGTGGAGATCGGCCCTGTCGCGCTGACCGACACGCTGCTGACCTCGATCGCGCTCTCTCTCGTCTTGGTCGCCGTGGCCGCGGCGCTGATGCGCGTGCCACGCACCCGCGAGTGGCTCGAGATCACCTACGAGTCCCTCGAGCGCTCGATCCTCGAGACCGTGCAGATCGACGCGCGGCCCCTCGTGCCGCTGATCCTGACGCTGTGGATCTTCTTGCTCGTCGCCAACCTGGCCGGCCTCGTGCCCGGCTTGGCGAGCCCGACCCGCGACCTCTCGATCACCGTCGCGCTCGCGCTCGTCTCGTTCTTCTCCGGCCACGTGTACGCGTTCCGCGCGCGCGGCGTCAGCTACCTCCGGCACTACCTCGAGCCGAGCCCTTTCCTCCTGCCCTTCAACATCATCGGCGAGCTCAGCCGCACGATCGCGCTCGCGCTGCGCCTCTTCGGCAACATGATCTCCGGGCACCTCGTGACCGCGATCGTGGTGCTCTTGGCCGGCCTGCTCGTCCCGGTGCCGCTGCTCCTCCTCAGCGTCCTCACGACCGTCGTGCAGGCCTATATCTTCGGGGTCCTCACGCTCGTCTTCGCCGCCAGCGCGATGCAGGTGGCGACCCGCCCCAGCCAACACCCAAAGAAGGAGCCCGCATGACCGGGCAGGACTGGATTACGATCGTCAGCGTCATCACGGCCGGGGTCACGGTCGCCATCGGATCCACCGGAGCGGCGATCGGCGAGGGGCGCTCGGTGGCGAGCGCGCTCGACGCGATCTCGCGACAGCCGGAGGCCTCGGACCGAATCTCTCGCACGCTCTTCGTCGGTCTCGCGATGATCGAGTCGTCGGCGATCTACTGCCTCGTGGTTGCGCTCGTCCTCTTGTTCGCCAACCCCTTCACCTGAGCGGCTGTGGAGATCGACTGGACGACGCTGCTCTTCGAGACGATCAACTTCGTGGTGCTCGTCTTCGTGCTCTGGCGCGTGCTCTACCGCCCGCTCCGGAGGAGCCTCGAGGCGCGGCGTGAGGCGCTGGCGCAAGAGGCGACGAAGGCGCGGGAGGGTCGCGAGGCGGCCGAGCGGCTCCGCCACGAGTGGCAGCAGAAGCACGAGGAGCTCGAGGCGCTCCGGGCGAGCACGCGCGCCGAGGTGCTCGACGGAGCGCAGAAGGAGCGCGCGGCGATGCTCGAGCGCGCGCGCGAGGAC